>CAYGBH010000458.1:0-3426 GCA_964348055.1 uncultured Pirellulales bacterium | reverse complement strand
ATTTGTAGCCGATATTAAAAGGCGGGTCGGCAAAGATAAGGTCGGCAAAAGGCTCGCGAACCTTGCCCAAAACCTCTATACAGTCGCCGCATATTATCCTGTTGAGGAACCTTTGCATAACGACATATTATAGATTGCCGCTGACTTTGCAAGAGGCAATTGGACAGCAAAGGTAGATCAGAAAAAATTCAAAAAATTTAGCTTGATTGCGGTTTAATTACCATTTGCTCTTTGAAGACTCTGCCGGTCAAGTAATCGGTGAAGGTAACCTTGACTGTCAAGGGCTCCTGGATGTTTTTGATTTTGTCGGTCACGTCGAAGGTGAGTCTGTAATTAATGGTTATCAATGTGGCAAACCATAGTTTCTTCAGCTCACTTGGCGTTATGTGCCACTGGCCGAGCAGAGCCTGGTTGGCCTGTGAGGAATTTAAGTCCCAGAGCTGGACGTCTACGGCCCCGGTCGCCTTTACTATGTCACCCTCTTCGTCGAGCGGCTGGATATAGACAATCAGCTTCTCCTTTTCGCCGTCGTTGTCTTTGTCGTAAAAGTTGGTATACCGGGTAATCTTGATTCTTTGGAGACGATAGAGATTCGCAGCCTTGGCCTCCTCGGGCAGGCCGGAGAGGACGTGTATTTGTCTTTTCAGTTGTTCGTTTTCGTTTTCGGACCGTTCGATTTGGCGTGTTAGTTCCTTTTTTTCCTGCTTTAGCTGTTGAATTTGCTCGGCCAAAGGTGATTTCTTATTGGCATTTTCACAGGCGGTGGTAAGGGTAAGCAGGCATACGGCGAAGATAGCATACAGTATATAGCATTTAGCGTTTGGCTTTGTGTTTTTAGTCTTCACTTGTTTCTTCCCTGATAATTTCGGGTGCTTTTTGCAGCACCCTGTCGGCCAATCCGTATTCGATTGCCTCGGCTGCATCCAGCCAGAGATTCCTGTCGCAATCGGTTTCAATTTTCTCGGTGGTTTGTCCCGTATGTTTGGCTAATATATCATAAAGCCGCGTGCGCAGCCGCAGTATTTCCTGTGTTTCGATTTCCAGGTCGGTAGCCGGCCCGATCAATTCTCCTGTGATAAGAGGCTGATGGAGAAGTATTCTGTTGTTTGCCAGCAGGAACCGCTTATTGGCCTTGCCGCCGGCCAGCAACACCGCTGCCATACTCGCCGCCTGTCCAATACAATACGTCGCGACGTCACAGCGCACAAACTGCATAGTATCATAGATTGCAAGCCCTGATGTGATTGTGCCGCCGGGTGAATTGATGTAAAAATGAATGTCGTTCTTGGTGTCTTCGTTGCTCAGAAACAGCATCTGAGCGATGATTAAATTGGCGGTTGCGTCATCAAGCCCCCCGCCGAGAAAGACTATTCTATCCTTCAGCAGTCTCGAATAAATATCGTATGCACGTTCGGTTCGACCACTTTTTTCAATTACTATCGGCACTAAGTTCTGATTAACGTTCATTTGTATCATTACCTCGTTCGTCTAAAGTCCTTTCCCAGACAGCGTGACGGCCCGGCCTTGCTATTTGCTGTCGTTCTTCTTTTTTTCGTCCTTCTTTCCTTTTTTTTCTTTATCTTCTTCCTGCAGCACCTCGTCAATAAGACCGTATTGCTTCGCTTCGTCAGCAGTCATATACCTGTCTCTTTCGGTCTCAGCGGCGATTTTTTCGATGGACTGGCCGGTGTGTTTTGCAAGAATTTCGTTTATCATCGTTTTAGCCTTGAGAATCTCTTCAGCCTGTATTTTGATATCGGCTGCCTGACCGCTAACACCGCCCCAGACCTGGTGGAGCATAACTTTAGCGTGCGGTAGGGCGTGTCGTCTGCCCTTTGTGCCGGCTGCCAGTACCACCGCAGCTCCGGACTGAGCCCTGCCGATACAGTAGGTCGCAACGGGGGAGCCAACAAAACGTATGGTATCGTAAATGGCCATCGTATCGTCAACGCTGCCGCCCGGGGAATTGATGTAAAGGCTGATTTCTGTGCTACGCTTGAGGTTGTCCAGATACAGCATCTTCATAATAACCTCGGCAGCCCTCTGATATGATATTTCCCCTATCAGAAACACAATGCGGTTCTCCAGCAGCATATCATCGAGACTCATCTGGCGGTAGCGCTGATACGGGCCGTATTGGTCGTATGCCGCCAAATGTTTCACAATTTTTCTTCCTGGTTGTTCAATAGACATTCACTACTTCCTTTATGAAATTCGTATTTTGTAACTCGTGTTTCACATCTCGTCCGGCACCTGGTAAGCCGGATACACTCTTAATCGGATATTTTTACCCGCTGATTTTCTTTTTAGCCCGTTAAAAATTCCCCTTTTTGCATATATATGCCCATTATAGAATCCGGGTTCCCGCCCGTCCGGAGGCCGAGCCCGGCGAAGCGGACTCCGGCCAACGGGATTTAGCTATTTCTTTGTGTTTTTTGAGGGTTGTTTTTTAGCCCCGGCTGCTTTTTCAGCGGTCTTTTTCGCCGATTTCTTGGCGGTTTTCCTGGTTTTTTTGGCTTTCTTTTCGGGTTGTTTCTCCGTTATCATCGCTGTTTCGAGCAATTTAGCGATGCACTTACTCTGGCGCACCTCCAAGCTGAACTGAGCCAACGAGCCATCGCGTACCATTTCCGCTCTCATCCTTTCGGGGCGTTGTCCTCGCTGAATGGCTAACTGGGCGATATGGCCGTTAATCTCTTCTTCGCTGACATTAATTTCGAGCTTATCGGCAACTTTATCCATTATGAAGAACGTTTTTAGCTGTTCTTTGGCCTGTTCTTCACTACCGGCCCGCAATTGCTCCATCTGCTCTTCGACCTGCTGGCGGGAGAGCCCCCGCATAAGCAGGTTGGTATATTGCCTTTGCAGCAGCGTGGTCGCCTGCTCAGCAACAACATCTAAGGGCAGGTCGAAATCAGTATTGTCGAGCAGATATTTGTAAATTTGCTCGGTCATTTCCGTTCGCCCCTGCGTCTCTAACTGGCTCTGCAGGGCATCACGGGTTTTTTCGCGCAGCTCGTCTTGGTCTTCGACCCCGATTCTCCGGAGGAAGTTTTCGTCTAACTCAGCCGGCTTGAGCCATTTGATATCCTTGATGGTGACCTGGACATCTACTTTTTTGCCGCGATATTCTTCTCTGAAATACGTCTTTGGGACCCCGACGCTCGTCTGCTTTGTGTCTCCGGCCTTGGCGCCTACCAGTAATTCGTCGAGCTTCTCAACCGGGATTGCCCCAACAAAACCATTTTGCCTTACATATATCTCGGCGTTGTCGAGCCTCTGTTCCCCCTCAACCGCCTCGGTCTTTAGAACAATATCAGCGATTACCTGGTCTTCAAGCTCAACAACTTCGTCCTCCCTCGGGGTCCACACACCCGACCATCTTTGTAATCGCTCAATCTCGGCGTCGATTTGCTCATCGGAAAC
>CAYGBH010000457.1:0-3446 GCA_964348055.1 uncultured Pirellulales bacterium | reverse complement strand
AACAAAGCCAAACAAAGCCAAAGTTAATATAGGTAAAATGAGCACAAGCATAGACACAATAACAGAAGTTTACCCGACGGAGGCTGGATAGAAGTTTATCCGCCGTAGGCGGGACAGCTTGTCCGTCGTAGCAAAAGCGTAGACGGAAAGGCCGGTAGGCTGAAAAAGCCGTTTTTTTGCATGGTCAAAAGGCAAAATCGAAAAAAATCCAAAAATTGCCGAGAAATTCGCAGGTAAAATGCTAAAATGCCGCCGGTACAAATATAACTTGATTGTTTTTTGAAAGGAAGGCCGCATGAGAATAATTATTCAACCAGACTACGAGAGAGTGTCTAAATGGACTGCCAATTATATTGCCGTAAGGATTAAAGACTTTGGCCCCACGAATTCCAAGCCCTTTGTCTTGGGGCTTCCGACCGGTTCCTCGCCCCTTGGGATGTACAAAGAGCTGGTTGAGCTCAACAAAAAGGGCGTCGTTTCATTCAAAAACGTGATAACCTTTAATATGGATGAGTATGTCAACATTTCCGAGGACCATCCCGAAAGTTATCATTCGTTTATGTGGACAAATTTCTTCAGTCACATAGACATTCCGAAGGCAAATACTAACATCCTCGATGGCAACGCAAAGGACCTCCAGGCCGAGTGTGCAAATTATGAAAAGAAGATAAAGGACCTTGGCGGGGTCGAACTGTTTATCGGGGGCATAGGCCCCGATGGGCACGTGGCCTTTAACGAACCCGGCTCATCTTTGTCGTCCACCACCAGGATAAAGACACTCACTTATGATACGATTTTGGCTAATTCCAGATTCTTTGACAATGATATCAATAAGGTTCCCAAGACCGCTTTGACTGTAGGTATCAAGACGGTTATGGATGCCCGCGAGGTTTTAATTATCGTCAACGGCCACAACAAAGCGCGAGCTCTGCAAAAGGTGGTCGAAGAGGGCGTCAACCATATGTGGACGGTCAGTGCTCTTCAACTGCACCCAAAGGGCATTATTGTCTGCGACGATGAAGCCACTGTTGAGCTTAAAGTCGGCATTGTCAAGTATTTCAAGGACATCGAATCAGCCAATCTCGACCCAGCGACACTGTTAAAGTAGAACGTAAGAGAAACTCCAGACCACAGACCGCCTAACATCTGGCGGGCCAGACTCCAGAGCCCTTAGGTCTTGAGTCTTGTGTCTTGAGTCTTGTAACACGTGAGAACAATGGAGGAATATTATTATGCCGGAAGACAAGAAAAACAAACAAGCTGTAAAGAGTCAGAGTAGCATTGGGCGGCGCGAATTTATCGGTGCAGCATTGGGCGGCGCGGTAGCTGCCGGCGGTCTTTTATCATCCTCAGCCGTTGGGCGGACCGCGAGGGGCGTGTATCGCGAAGAAATTCAAACGCCCATTGTTGCTCGTTACCAGGTGGTAGTCGCCGGGGGTGGTCCCGGAGGCTTTATAGCAGCGTTGGCGGCAGCCCGCAGTGGGGCCCGGACGCTGCTAATCGAACGCTACCCGTTCCTCGGCGGCAACGGCACGGCCGGGCTGATGACCTGCTACAACGGCTTCCGTAACCAGCGGCCGCCCGAGGCGCTGCAGACCGTCAAAGGCATTCCGGCTGAGTACATCGCCGAAATCGTGCGTCTCGGTGGCGTGGCTGATGCCGATTCTTATGCCAGAGAATTCCAGCACGACGTCGCCAACGGGGACATACCTTACTGCGTGGGCTTTGACCCGGAGGCTGCTAAGGTCGCGACTCTGAATATGGTGAAGAAAGAGGGCGTGGAGCTGCGTTTGCACAGTTGGGTCGTTGGGCCCATGCTCGACGGCTCGCGAGTTACGGGTGTAATCGTGGAGTCCAAGTCCGGCCGACAGGCCATCGCGGCGGATATTGTCATCGACGCCACGGGTGACGGTGACATCGCAGCGCGGGCCGGCGCCCCGTTTATGAGCCCCGCCGAGAAGGGCGACCGCATGAACATGAGCCTCATGTACCGCCTCGGCGGACTGCCGTCCAGCGTTAAGGGTTCGTATGGCGGAATCCGAATCGGCGACCGGGTCGTGAAGTGGGGCCCCCGCTTCGGCGGCGACGGGCTGGACGTTAAGAACCTCACTCGCGCCGAGGTCGAGACGCGCCTGGAACTTTGGGACCGGGTCCAGACGATGCGAAACAAGCCCGGAACCGAATCGGTCTATCTAATGCAAACCGCTACGGGCATCGGCGTCCGTGAGACCCGCCGCATTCTCGGCGAATATGTCGTTACCGAGCAGGACGCCATCAAGTGCAGGCGCTTCGGCGACGTTATTGCCATCAGTTCGAACCCGATGCCGAGCTACCACGGCAAGCGATTCTTTTTCAACCACGAGGGCTTCGATATCCCTTATCGCTCCCTGGTCCCGAAGAAGGTCGAGGGCCTGGTACTGACGGGACGCTGCATTTCCAGTGAGCAGGCGCCGTTTCAGTCGGCCCGCTCGATGGCGCCGGCGATGGCTATCGGGCACGCTTCAGGTTGTGCCGCGGCGATGGCGGCCAAGGGAAATGTCCCGCCGAGGAAGCTCAACATCAAGGCGCTGCAGAAATTACTGCTCAGCCAGAACGCCGAGCTGCGTATGCAGCAGCACGTGGGATAACCATCCCGTTTATACTTACTTTTTTGTGAGCAGCTCGCTCAGCGCTTGCCGGTGACAGGCAGACGCAGCCGGGCGGTAACCGGGAAGTGGTCGGAAGGATAGCGACCGTCAACATTGTCGTACAGAATTTGCGCTTCGAGCACCTGTACACCCGGCGGCGTGAAGACATAATCAATCTTATTGCCCTGACGGCTTCCCCGAAAACTGTGGCCGGTCCTAACCTCTTTGGCGTAGGGATGCAGCACGCGAAACGTATCGACCATTGGAACGGTATTGTTAGATTCGCTTCCATCCAGCCCGCCGAGGCTTGTCTTGCCTTTTAGATACATCACAACCGGATTGTCTTCACCTGCATTGAAATCACCCGTTACTACAAAGGGATCAGCGTGCCTTCTATCGCTGATGCGTTGAGCCAGCAGCACTGCACTCTTTTCCCGCGACGGCTGGGACACGTGGTCCAGGTGGGTGTTGTACAGGTAGAAGGCCTTGCCTGATTTCTTTTCGGCAAATCTTGCCCAGGTGCAGATACGGACGCAGGCGTTACCCCAGTGGCTTGAGCCCGGGACCTCCGGCGTGTCGGAAAGCCAGAAGGTTCCAGATTCACCCACGTCAAAACGGTCCAGCCGATAGAGGATGGCAGAATATTCTCCTTCGGTTTTACCGTCTTCACGGGCAACGCCTATCTGACCGTATTTGTCAAGTGCTTTGCGGATTTCGGAAATCTGAAAATCCAGAGCCTCCTGCAAACCCGCGATATCGGGATAATGATTACGGATGACGTCAAAAACCATTTCACGTCGGTTTTTCCAGTGATTTTCG
>CAYGBH010000456.1:2775-3456 GCA_964348055.1 uncultured Pirellulales bacterium | reverse complement strand
AGTCGATGCCGTTCTTCTACAGCAACACCGGCGGCGCAGCATATTCAGAGGCCGAGCTGCCGCTGACGCCGGCCCAGAACTGGACTGAAGCTAAGGTTAGGACGTTGGCGGTTCACTTCCACGGCACCGCGGGGAACACCGGGCAGTTGTATGTGAAGATCAACGGCACCAAGGTCCCGTACGATGGCCAGGCCAGTAATTTAGCGCTAATAGGGTGGCAAGCATGGAATATTGACCTTGCATCGTCAGGCGCGAGCCTGCAGAATGTAACGAAGCTGGCTGTTGGGATTGATGGCAACGGTGCCGCTGGTACATTGTACTTTGACGATATCGGGCTGTACGCTCGTGCCCGTGAGTTCATCACACCGGTTGAGCCCAGCAGCGCTGGTCTGATAGGGCACTGGAAGCTTGACGAAGGTACAGGCACCATCGCCTTTGATTCGTCCGGCCTTGGCAATGACGGCACACTTGGCGGTGACCCGCAGTGGGTAGCCGGGATCAAGGGCGGCGCGCTGGATTTGGATGGCAGTGATGATTATGTGGCAATTGACGGTGTAGCTGATGACATCACAACCAACAATTTTACGGTCTGTGCATGGATCAAAACCACCCAGACCGGTGATGGCAACGTGATTGGAGCTAACCATGGTACTAGCAGTCACGATTTCATTTTTGGCGTTG
>CAYGBH010000456.1:0-2765 GCA_964348055.1 uncultured Pirellulales bacterium | reverse complement strand
TATGCTGTACCCCCCCGCTATCAACGACGACCAGTGGCATTTCATAGCGTACGCTAGAGACGAGTCCACCGCATATGTATACGTCGATGGAACTCTGCGAGGCACGGAGACACCTTCGGGCAATCCGGCCGGGGAGGACCGGTGGTCGATAGGCCAGGAATGGGATGATAGTAGCCCGAGCGACGAATTTGATGGCATGGTGGACGATGTCCGATTCTATAACTATGCTCTGTCAGAGGCTGAGATTGCCTGGCTTTCCGGCAGGACCCAGCCGTTTGACAAGCCGTTCTGACAGCGCTGGAGAGACTAAGTCGTCAAGTGATTTTGCATCAATTCAGGGCCTATAGCCATTCTGCGCCGTAGCTATGCCACAGAGGGGTAGATACGGAACGAGCTCAAGCCGCAGGGTATCTGAGATAGGGTAAGCCGTTTTCGGAGGCAATAAAAAAGCCCCTGCTTTATAAGGGGGCAGATCAGTCAAAGACTTGAATGCGGATGCAGGTATAATTACTATCTGCTAAATACTGACTAAAGTATTACTGTCCGTGTCACATCGAACAACCGCCACCATCCATAGCACAGGTCCCATTCCCAGCAGAAGGAGGTTTTCTATTGAACGGAAGCTTCATCAGTAATAAGCCCATAAGACAGTTGTTACTCACACCAGCAAATACAAGCCCAGCCCCAACCCATATAGGGATAACAACAAACCATATATTTACAATGCTAAGTAACGATCCAATAAGGATTAGGCCTCCTGCGATAATTCTTACTTGTCTTTCGAGAGAAATGGGGCCGGCAGTTTTCTTTGTCGGTAGTTTTGCTTTATCCCAGGCGTTTATCCCTCCTTCTATTACGGCTACGTTAACAAATCCGTTTTGAATAAGGGACATAGCGGCTATTGTTGCACGATGACCTGTTCTACATAATACATAATAAGACGGTACGGCCGACATGGAACCAATTGATGAAGCAAGTGATGATATAGGGATATGCTTAACATTATCAGCTTTGATAGATATCTCATCTAATTCTTGAGTTGTACGTACATCCAACAAAACACTGTTCGGCTTTGACAACTTTTCAAAGGCTTCCTTTGCAGACACAGTTGAAAAACCTTCAGCAGAGCCTTTCTGGTTAGCGCTTATGATAGTATCCATATTAGCAGGCTTGGTGAGTTTTTTAGATCTTGCATGATCGCAGAAAGTGTTCTTATCCTTTTCAAGTAGAAATGGATTATTCAATTTCTCTTTTGCTATAGTAGAAGTCTCGTTGCCCTTGTAATCATGGGCAGGCCTTACCACAGTTCTCTCCGGCAAAGCTGACAGCTTTTTAAGAGAATCGTACATATCCTCAGGTGATCCATTCTGGAAATCTGTTCTGCCTACACTATTAATCAAAAGCACATCCCCTGTAAAAAGATCACCATGCTGCGTAAGCAAACTTATTGAATCATCTGTGTGCCCAGGCGTATAAAGAACCTTCACCTCTGTTTCTCCAACCTTTATGACATCATTTTCCTTGAGCTTCTCATCAGCAAAGAAAGAAACGGCATGCTCACTCATATACATGGGAACATCATATCTTTTCTTTAATAATGAAGCTGATGAAATATGATCTGCGTGTGTGTGAGTGTCGATAATACCTACTAATGAAAGGCTTTTCTTAGTCAGTTTCCTGGTATACTGTTCCACCAAAGAGATATGTGGGTCAATTATAAGGGCTTGCTTACTGGCTGCAATCATGTAAGAATAACAGTTTCCGGCAACAAAAGAGATTATAGAGTACTCGTTTCTCATGGTAATATCCCCGTGTTTAAATCTGATTTTATTTACAGTATAGTATTACAGATAGACATTCCCTTTGCAAGGGTATCTGAGGTAGGGTCGAATTTTTTCAGCGATTACAACACATTGGAAAATTTAGCTCTTGACAGCCTGTCAGCAGCAATTAAAATAACAGTGCGAAGCTGAGGGATAGGCGCAAATCCCAAGCCGAAAGAATCAATAAATCAAAGAATTTTTCAAAAGTCGAAAGGATAAGCGTTATATGGGATGGGCCGATAAATTAGACGAGATTGACCAGGATGTTTTTGAAAAAGCAATGCAAGATTCGACGCTAATGAGTGTTTTATTATTCGATGCCTTATTTGAGAATTTTTTTGAATTTATGCTTAAGTTTTTTTTTCGAAAAGAGACGAGATAACCGACAGTCTATTTGACCTCAACCGCAACGGAGCCTTAACTACTCTATCAAACAAAGCAAGAGTTGCATATGCTTTGGGCCTCATCGACAAAACAGACTTACTTGACATAATCAATCTACACAAAATTCGCAATAGATTTGCACACACCAGCGAACGTATTGATTTTAGCGACTCTGAGGTACGCAAAGCATGTAATAAATTGTCAATCGCTGCTGGCCACGAGCATATTAAAGAAAGTGATTGCTATAAATTGTATAAAAATTCCAGAGATAAATGTTTTAAATCCATCCAAAAGTCAAGCCGTAGGCAAATAAATAAACGTCGCAAAAAGGCACGAAAATTCACGGGCAAAACCATTAAAGAATCACAACAATCAAACCCGTAAAAAATCCTCAAAAATTCCCAAAAATCTCTTGCAATCCTGCCCCCTAAAACAGCGGCTTTACCGTGCTACAACGCCCAAACTCAAGCTGAAGGGTATCTGAGGTAGGGTAAGTCGTTTTTGGGTGTAATAAGAAAGCCCCTGCTGGTTTCCGGAGGAGAAGTAAGGGTAGCAGGG
>CAYGBH010000455.1:0-3469 GCA_964348055.1 uncultured Pirellulales bacterium | reverse complement strand
CGGCCTAATTCCCGCTCTATCCGGAACGAACCAATCTGCCCGCCCGGAGCCGAGCTGCTAAAACTGGCGGTAGGATGACCTTCTTCCCCACCCGCTCGCTTATTCTTGCTTCGTTCAGCATCACTCATCAGCATCTCACTTCCAAGCCCTACAATACCTAAAATTTCTTAATACGTCAATGTTGAAAAACCCCCTCTGGGGGGTACAATTATCAATTCACTGCTGCCCCCCAAAAAAAATTAAAAAATATTTGTTGACAAGCGCTTTTACAGGTAATATACCCGCCAAAACAATAAATGACGTCAATACAAGTTGATGCCTCATTATTAATACTTAGCCCCGCAATTTACTGCGGAGTTGTGAAGTTGAAGACTGATTGTAAGGTTACGAAGTGGAACACGCTTTGTCTGTCTCGACTTGGCCGAGACGAGCGGGAACCGAAATGGACTTCTATTCGATTAGGGAGGAAAACAAGTGAGTGTTGATGAGGTAGATATTCAGGCGATTGAAGACAAAGTAATCGGGATAATAAGTGAGCAAATGGGCGTAGACAAGTCTGAAATAACGCGTGAGACATCATTTATTAACGATCTGAATGCTGACTCACTGGACACAGTTGAGCTTGTTATGGAGTTTGAAGACGAATTTGATATGAGCATACCGGACGAGGAGGCCGAGAAAATCCAGACCGTCGGTGCCGCAATCGATTACGTCGTCAACGTTGCACAGTCCAAAAACCAAGAGTAGCGAATAAGTTTAGTATGAGTAAACGGCGAGTTGTTATTACAGGCTTAGGCTGCGTAACGGCCTTAGCCGAGTCCGCTGATGAACTTTTCGCTGAGCTGTGCGAGGGTAAAAGCGGCGTTTCTATCATAGAATCATTTGATGTCAGTGCATACCCGGTACGCTTTGGAGGCGAGATAAAAACTTTCGACGTAACTAAATACGTCCACCAGCGGGGAGGCAGGCGAATGGATCGCTTCAGCCAGTTTGCTATGGCTGCGGCGATCCAGGCTGTCGATGACAGCGGACTCGACTTCTCGAAAGAAGATATTTTCCGTATCGGTGTCATCGTAGGCACAGGCATAGGCGGCATCAAGGAAATTGAAGACCAGCATATAAGGCTCTTGAAAAGAGGCCCAAGTAAAGTTTCTCCTTTCTGTGTTCCAAGGCTTATGGCCAATGCCGCCGGCGGCAATATCGCCATTCATTACGGCCTGCGGGGTCCCAATTTTTCTGTTGTCAGCGCCTGTGCCTCCGGCAATCATGCTATCGGCGAAGCTTTTTGTAACATTATTGGTGGACGAAGTGACATTATAATAACCGGCGGCTCCGAAGCTGCTCTTACGCCGATAGGATTGGCATCATTTTGTGGTGCCAGATCACTGAGCACACGCAACGATGACCCGCCGGCCGCTTCAAGGCCGTTTGATAAGGATAGAGATGGATTCGTTCTTTCCGAAGGCGCCGGGGTTTGTGTTTTAGAAGAACGGGACCATGCAAAAAAACGCGGCGCAAATATATATGCCGAGCTTCTTGGTTACAGTGCGACCGATGATGGTTATCACATTACCGCCCCCCTGCCGGACGGTGATGGCGCCGCAAGAACAATGGAGCTGGCACTGACTGATGCAGGCGTAGAAAAAGACAAAATAGACTATATCAACGCACATGGGACAAGTACTGAGCTAAATGACATAGCTGAAAGTGCGGCCATAAAGTCTGTTTTCGGCCGGTACGCATACAAAATACCCGTAAGTTCAACGAAAAGCAGCCTTGGACATTTACTTGGGGCCAGCGGTGCGGTCGAGCTTATAGTATGCGTCAAGGTCATTAACGAATCAGTCATCCCACCCACTATCAACTTGGACAATCAGGATGAGCGCTGTGACCTTAAAATGGATTATGTGCCGCTGGAAGCTCGCCAGGCAAAGGTCAATATCGCAATGAGCAATTCCTTCGGTTTTGGAGGCCATAACGCCTGTCTGGTCGTGGGTAAAATCAATTGATTATTGTTTCGCAACAGTATTTATCGATAACTAATCATCAATCTTCATTGTCTCCTATAACTACCCGCTATTCTATCACACACGATGAATACGCTCTACTGCCGGGACTAAATAGCTTGAAATAGTGGACATTGCTCCTATAATTCAGCAACAAGGCATAGAATTTAGCGTAAGGATAAGCACGTATGATTTCGGACATTTTGAAATGAACCTAATCTTGGCCGTTATATTCCTGGTTGGGGGAATGGTGATACTATGGAAGTGCGCCGACTTTTTAGTGGCCGGAGCGGTAGGACTGGCAAAGCGGCTCGGTGTCAGTGCCCTCGTCGTTGGACTAACTGTGGTGGCAATGGGAACTTCGGCACCGGAGGCGGCTGTGAGCATCGCCGCTGTTTTGCGGGAATCCGGCGGAGGAGATATGGCCGTCGGCAACGTCTTCGGCTCAAACATTGCCAATTTAGCTCTTGTCGGCGGGCTGGTCGCCCTTATTCGCCCGCTCAAAGTCAAAAAGCAAACGCTGTGCCGTGAGGTGCCGGTGATGATAGCAGTAGTGCTGTTACTCTGGCCTGTTTTGCGCAATTTATATTTGTCGCGGCCCGAAGGCCTTGTGCTGTTAGCTGTATTTTCGTTGTTGATAATTCTGACGGTCTATGCGGCCAAGCGTGACGCCCAAAGCCAGCAGAGAGATACGACATCCAGAACAGGCAATACGAAAAGGAACTTGATATTAGTGGTCATCGGATTGATAGGCTTGGCCCTGGGGGCAGAAATTGCCGTGGAGGGAGCTGAATTCATCGGCGGGCGAATCGGCCTAAGTAAAGCCGTCATCGGCCTTACTATAATTGCGGTGGGGACTTCTCTACCGGAACTGGCGACCTGCGTGGTAGCCGCTATCAAGGGTCATCACGATATTTCCGTCGGCAATCTGATCGGCTCCAACATCTTCAATACCCTGCTTGTCACCGGCGGAGCGGGGACGGTTCGGGCATTTGAAGTAGGACAGCAGTTCGCAGGAGGCGTTGATTACTGGATTATGATTATCGTCAGTGTGGCCTTTGCCGCCGCGGCCATAGCCGGCAGGCGCATTATCGGCCGAGCAGGCGGTGCGCTGCTGCTGTGTGGATATATCGGATACATGGTGTATTTGTTAGTGTATAGCGGATAGCCCTGCGATTGATTCCTTTGCTTTGCTCAAGGACAAGTAATGATTATTTTTTGAGATTGCTTTGTCGTTTCGCTCCTCGCAATGACGTTTCTAATAGATTCATCGCGAAGTTTATCCTTGAGCAAACAGGCTGTGTGCTATTGCGACACAGCCTGAAAGCAAAGGGCTCGGAATGACGAACATCCAGCATCGAGTATCGCTCGTCCGTCGACTTGTCCATCATAGCTTTAGCGAAGATGGAAGCATCCAGTTAGGCAGGGAGTGCACGGCTCGGCTGAGTTCGCCGAAGTCTGCA
>CAYGBH010000454.1:0-3485 GCA_964348055.1 uncultured Pirellulales bacterium | reverse complement strand
TCGGTAGTGACGTTTCGAATTTCAAGGATGCTTCCTGTACCCCCACCGTCTACAATTGTCTGGAGAATATCGTCTTCGTCGTTTGAATTGATGTAATGGGAGGCAAGTGTGATGATTTTTCCGCTTATTGTTAAGTTCTCGTGATATACGCCACGCTCCACCAGGATGGTGTCCCCGTTTGAAGCAGCATTTATAGCGGCTTGGATACTTGCATAATCATAGCCGGCTCTTACACTCGGACCGACCATCAGAGTATCGGCTGATGCAGGATACTGAGCAGCCAATAATAGAATTATTAATATTTTTATTCTCATTTTTCTATCTCCAATACAAAGATGGAAATACCGGCGTTACCCGAAAATCGTTTGGGTTGTTCCCGGGCTCATTTCGCACAATATAACCCACAGTCCCAACGCTCATTTCAAAAAAAGCAGAAGTTCGATCATTTGCTATTGTACATGCACTTACTCGGTCTCCGACTCGACCGGAAATACTATATCATCAATCCAGGCAGTATCGTCGCCCTCGGACACCGAGCCATCCTTTAAATAGGTCCACTCAAAGGTCCTTGTGCCCGCTGTCACAGGAAAAGATACCTCGGCCCAATCCTCTTCGCCCGACCACCTACTTTTTTTCACTCCATCAATGGAAAACTGCAAATAGTCAAAATCTGACTCAGAAGAAACTTTGCGATAGAAGGTGATATTTCCCGATACACAATCAAGCGTAACCTGCAGAGCGGTACTTTGGTCGTCTTCGATGGAACCAGCTTTGGCACTATAGGCTCCGGAGTGTTTCTGCTGCGATGTGACGGACCAATTTTCATCTCCGCCGTGCTCCCACGAGATTCTGCTAAAATCACCCGTTTCGAAGTCCTCAACGTTCTCAATGGTATAAGTCGTTAAGCCAGAACGTACCATAGCAGTTGCTGCCCACATTACTCCCGCCTGGCCATGAAAATCACCTAATCTCCGGGGACGGTCCAGGTAATGTTGCACTGAGTAGCCTTTGCCGGTTCCGATACAAACCTCTCTGACCTGTCCATTTTCGTTGACGTATCCCTCCAGAGCATCCCACCCACGGATAGCAGCATTTTTGTAATGGTCGCCAACAAGCCAGCCGTGTTGAACGCCGGTGGCCAGAGCAAATACGAACATGCCGGTAGACGATGTTTCAAACCAATTGTCGGGATGGTCGGTTCGGTCGACCAATTGATACCACATACCGCTTTGGTCCTGATACTGCAGCAAGCCATCCATCATCCTTTGATAAGCAGCCATCAGTTGACCGCGTTTTGGATGGTCAAATGGCATGGCCGAAAGGATTTCCGTCATGGCCGCCGCAGCCCAGCCGCATCCTCGACCCCAGAAGAAGGGAGAATCAAAAGCGTGATGAAAAAGACCATTGGGCCGCTGGAGGTCTTCAACTTCTTCGATATACCCCAGAAGTTGAATAACGCCATTATCAATATATTTTGGGTCCTGCAGATTCTTGTATGCCTGAGCCTGCAAGGAGCCGACCATGTACAAATCATCTACCCAGAACCGGGTATAAGGGCTCAGTCCGTCCGGACGGGGATTCTCAAATTCAGTGTCGGCAAAAGACTTTGCTAACGGTACGTAATCGTCGTAATTGCCTGTTTGGCGATAAAGCTCAAAGGGCAAGATACCAAACACATTCCAATCAACATGTCCTGGGCCTCGAGGCTTCTTCTCGCCGGTGACATACGGCTGGTATTTGTCTCTAACTGCATCAAGCAATTGGGGGTCGTTTGTAGCTTCGGAAAATATACATACACCATAAAAAGAACATGCGCTTGCATAGTGATTACCCAAATCGCGGCTTATTATGTTATTAGCTATCTTATAGCCAACCCCCTCTGGCCCTCTCAAGCCATTGCCCACAGGAGCAGTCTTAAAGCTCCAGACGTCCCCTTTATGCGTGGCAGAGCCATCAAACTCATCAATACGCCAGTAGTAAACCTTATCGAACTCAAGGGTGCCGGGAGTATAGGTTGGATCTGCCAGGGGCCCTTTGTACGTGCCGCCAGTGCCGTCGTTTACATCATTAAAATTCTCGCCGATGTACACATGGTGCAAGACCGCAGCGAAACCTCCGGTCCAGCTAAGCGTTATATCCGGGTTCGTGAATCTGGCACCATCAGCCGGGTAGGGGGCATAGGCAATCCCGGGGAGGGGAAGCGCAAATCTCCAGACCTGGCCTTTGTGTATCGTGGTACCGTCGGCTTCGACTTCATCGACCCGCCAGTAATAGGTCTTTCCTGGCACAAGGCCATCCGGATAAGGAAATCCAGCCAAACCAACGGTAAAAGACGTCTTGGTTTTGTTGCCCTGGAACGTCTCGCCGGTGCCTTCGTACACATCATCAAAATTCTCGCCAAAGTACACATCGTGCGAGGCCGCAGCCTGTCCCGGGGACCAGGTGAGGGTCACCCATGTGCCCGGATGTATGGCACCATCAGACGGGATAGGGACAAAGGCTGTTTTCGGCCAGTAAATCTCGCCGATACAACTGACGTTGTCAAACGTGGCCTTGCACATTATGCCGGAGCTATGCGACGTCAGAGCCAAGCCTATATAGAAATTTTGATTCATCAGAATATTTTTGAAGGACGGCTCGTGAGGATTGGCTGTCTCAACCATGTCTTCCCACGTGACGCCATCACTGGAGTGCTGGGCTGTAATTATATTGCCTTGACGGCTCAGCTTTACCCAGTGAGGGGGCTTAATGGTGCTCTCGTCGCTTCGTGTGCTGACGGTGTTAGCAGCAGCCACCGCACGATACTGCCAGCCAACTCGGCCGCTGGACGTGATGTAGGCCATCGCATTGGCAGAGTCCCCATCAAGCGTGTTGCGAATCATCACACCAGCTTTGGCCCAGGGGTCCGTGTTCTCTATGCTGAGCACCTGCGCAACAATCTCACCACCACCCTCCAGAAACTTATACACATAGTGGAAACCATCGGAGTTGTCCCAGATGTCGTGGCCGTCACCATTAACGGTCCACGTGCCGCCGCTTTCCGAAGCACTGCCACCTGTACCCATAGCGTCACCGACATCTTGGCTACGCCATTCGGAAGGTAAAGCACTTGGTGCGTTACTAACCAGAGCCAGTACTAAAACAAAAGAAGTTAAAAAAATCAATTTCTTAGACATAATAATCCTCCTTATCGCAGCCAAAATACTGCTGACCACGGACGAAACTCTCTCATAGTCTAATAGATGCGCTTTGATGAAAACCGCTCGCATTTAAGCAAGAACGTTGAAAGCATTATAACAGATTTAAGGCCGTATCACAATGTAAAAGCAAGGATTTGGAGAGATTTTGTGCCATCTCAGACCCGCTTTTTGAACAACTGCAAAAGGGCGGATTTGAGCCTCACGGTAGTTTGGCTAATCCACTGATTCTCTAATCAACTGATCACTAATCATTTCCACCAGCGGCCTGTCTGAATCTTTCTACAA
>CAYGBH010000453.1:0-3486 GCA_964348055.1 uncultured Pirellulales bacterium | reverse complement strand
TGACTCTTAATCAGCGGGTCACAGGTTCGAATCCTGTATCGCCCATTTTAATAAAAGCCGCTGCACTCCAAAAAGGGCGGCTTTTTGTTGAATTAGATGATTGCAACATGCGGGATTCGAACCTTAAAAGGGTGTGGGAAAAGTATTTTCCCATGTCGTCGGGGTGACAGGAGAGAACGAAGTTCTCGACGCCAGAGGGGCAAAGCCCCTATGGGGAGCGAACGAAAGTGAGCGACAGGTTCGAATCCTGTATCGCCCAGTCTTCCATTGGTGCCGGCTACTAATATGCGCTCCAGAGATACAATATTTGCGGGGTACTAAGTTCGTAGAGCGTGGCTCTGTCGATTTTTAGGAAGTTTGACTTGCGGTAGCTTAAGAAGCCAGCCAAAGAAAACGGTCTGCGATATTGCACTACACGGGCCTTTTCAATCTTTGCCATCTTCTTAACCATCTCTATTGCATCATCCAGATAGCCGATCTCATCTATTAGCTTTTCTTTCTTCGCCTCCTCGGCACCAAAAATACCGCCGTCAGCCAACTGCCTGACTTCCGCCATCATAAGTGATTCCTTTCTCCCATCGGCAACAACATCCACGAACCTCTCCAGGGCGGGCGTGATTACTTTGTCTCGCAGATATTGAATTTCTTCCGGCGTTGGTGTCCTGAAGGAACTGGGCCAATCCTTTTTTTGGCCTGACTTAACAACAACCGGCAAAACGCCGAGCTTGTCTTCGAGCAATTCCTGAACAACCAGCCACCAGCTTATTACGCCGATCGAACCGGTAATCGTGGTTGGTTCAGCTATGATTTTCTCGCACGCGACCGACGTATAATAGCCGCCCGAAGCAGCAACGCCCTGCATAAACGCAATAACCGGCCTTTTTTCTTCCTCGCGGAACTTCAAAATTTCCTTGTAAATTCGGTCGCTGCCTGAAATCGTTCCGCCCGGCGAATTCACCAGAACAATCAATCCCTTCACCTGCTTATCCTCCCGGGCCGCCTTTAGCTGCCTGTACAGATTTTCGGCCTGTTCGCCGTGGATTATGCCTTCGAGTGTAATTATCGCGATTTTGGTTCTGGCCGGGCCTTCACGCACTACTTCTTCGGTAAGGATACCTCTTTGTCCCGTCGCAAAGATGGCAACTACGCCGAGCAGCATCAAGAATAGCGCGATGTTGGCCATAACCGACAGCGCTAAAACAATACCCCAGAAAATCCTCCAGCCAGCCCCTTTCCTCGCCGGTTCCATCGGCCCGGATTGACCCAAGCCGGAAATCGGTTCTGCCGGTTGCGGCGGTGTTGGACCTGATAGATTATCGTTTTGCTCAAAATCCATGATAAACCCTTTCCAAAATAACCCCCGGCATTATAGACCGGACAAACTACGCTGTCAATCTTCAAAATTATGCTATCATTCAATTACTTCATTTCAGAAATAGTATGACTACGAGATTGCCACGCTCGGCTGCGCCTCGCTCGCAATGACGACGAATTCAGCTCTATATCATTGCAAGGAGCGAAGCTGAATAGGCGGGAATCCACTTCCAATTTTCGCCTTTTACTACTCGTAATACGATATACGAGTCACAAGCTGCAAGTCATGATTTCACGCCCCATATTGCTGCGAAAAAGCGGAAAACTTTGAAAAATTTCTAAAAATAATAAAATTCGCTTTACTTCTGCAGCTTCTTCCAGTAATCATGATGCAATAATATTAGCGAAGAGGGTGTGGAAGAATCTCATCCCTTTCACGCCTTCCCACCCAGTCGGCAACCTTATCAAGATAGGAGGTAATGAGCCTATGAACCGAAACTCGTAACATTTGGATTAATAAGGTAGTCGTTTTGAACAAGAAGTCGTTAAGAAGAAGGTTCTTTCGCAAGATGAAAAACTGAATAGTAAGGTTTTAGACAATCAACCGCAATTTGCTGCGACAGAACAAATTTTATAAAGGAGAACGAAAATGAAAAGGTTACAAACAATTTATGCGGTTACAGCCATGATGGTGATTGTGCTTGCAGTTCCTACGAACCTTCATGCCGAGCTTCAAAATTGGGGCCCTGAGGGTGAATATTTCTATGACACGGATACAGGTCTATATTGGTGGGATCCTGCGGAGTTTGTTGGTTGGTCTTACAGCGACATAAATACTTTTGTGACGGCAAGCACTATATGGAAATGGGCATCAAGCGATGAGATCGACGCTTTGGTGGGCAAATCCTCTGAGGGAGGTGTGCCGTTAACAGAAGTGATGGGCCCGCACCAATTTCAGACCGGATGCCTTGGTGATGGAACCTGGTATAGCGGTTCGAGATGGATTGGATATTTTGAAAACAGTCCTGCTCAACCCGATGGTTGGCTCGTACAAACGGCTCTTGATTGCGGCACAACACCCGTGGTTAACGACCTCTCAACATTGGGTGATAGTGGTTTCCAAAGGGGTGTAGAGAACTGGATACACGGCGCATGGATAAACAGTACTCAAGCACCAACACCGGCAGAGCTTCGAGACTGGGGCCCTAAGGGTGAATATTTCTATGACACAATTACAGGTCTATATTGGTGGGATCCTGCGGAATTTGTTGGCTGGTCTTACAGCGACATAAATGCTTTTGTGACGGCAAGCACTATATGGAAATGGGCATCAAGCGATGAGATCGATGCTTTGGTGGGCAAATCCTCTGAGGGAGGTGTACCATTAACAGAAGTGATGGGCCCGCACCAATTTCAGACCGGATGCCTTGGTGATGGAACCTGGTATAGCGGTTCGAGATGGATTGGATATTTTGAAAACAGTCCTGCTCAACCCGATGGTTGGCTCGTACAAACGGCTCTTGATTGCGGCACAACACCCGTGGTTAACGACCTCTCAACATTGGGTGATAGTGGTTTCCAAAGGGGTGTAGAGAACTGGATACACGGCGCATGGATAAACAGTACTGTCAATCCCTACCCATGGAGGTGCTACCCAGATTTGCCTGCGCCGGAATTGGTAGTAACCGGTACCGAAGATTACAGCGTAGGTGGGCAGGAATATACCAGGTATCTGTTAAGCATTACCAATTGGTCTGCATTTCCAGATGAGCTGTTCGAGGCCGCTCCAGACTTACCACCATGTGGTCTGAATACGAACGCTTCACGTACCTGGGTAGACATATACGCGGAAAATGGCACCCGCCTTTACGGATTCTGCGCTCTATCCTCGGCTGAAGGTCTCAATAGCCTGTGGTTTGCCCTGCCGAGGAGAGAAATACCTCCAGATTTCGTCTACATTACCTTCACGGACCGCAGATGTGAAATAACATATACATCTAACTTGGCGATGGTTTCGATGGATAAGTTATGGAGGTGCTACCCAGATTTGCCTGCGCCCGAATTAGTAGTAACCGGTACCGAAGATTACAGCGTAGGTGGGCAGGAATATACCAGGTATCTGTTAAGCATTACCAATTGGTCTGCATTTCCAGATGAGCTGTTCGAGGCCGC
>CAYGBH010000452.1:0-3494 GCA_964348055.1 uncultured Pirellulales bacterium | reverse complement strand
CGGACATCGTAATGGGCCATCGCCCGAACGACTACCATCCTGACCATCGTTATACAGGGGTCCTGATGCAGGACGCCGCGTTTATGGTCACGGTGGCGTTCTTTTGTCCGGATGTGAAGCAGTTATCGAGGAACCCCGTCTTTCTTTATCTCTCGGACAACTTTCAGAAGCCCAATCCCTTTGAGCCGGACGTAGTGGTCGCGATTGATGATGTCTTTGAAAAGAAGGTCGAGGCGCTCTGGGCCTGCCAATCGCAGATTGAAAGTCTTTGGGCCACGGGCAACTTCGAACGAGTGGTTCCGGTCCCGAAAGACCCTGCGGGGCGCAAGGCCCGCCGCGAACAGATTCGTAACCGCTATGCCCGTCGTGCCGAGGCCATCGCCGATAAGTACCGGGAGAAACTGATTGAGCTTTACGGCCGGAAGAAGGGTAATAAGGTAAAGTATGCCGAGGCGTTTGAGCTTTGCGAATACGGCCGCCGGGCCTCCCCCGATGACCTCAAAGAGCTCTTTCCGTTCTTCGAACGCTAAACCAGGGCCTTGTTGCTCGTTATTTGAGGAACTGTCATTCCGAGCCTGCCGAAGGTGGGTCGAGGAATCTATTCTAAGACTTGTCATTCCGAGCCCTTCGACTCCGCTCAGGGTAAACTCCGCCGAGGAATCTTCTGAAAAAGTCATTGCGAGCCCCGCCGTTTTGCTTCGCAAAAGCGAAGCAGCGGGGCGCGGCAATCTCCAATCTGTCATTCCGACCAAAGCGGAGGAATCTGCTGAAATAGATTCGCCGAAGGCGAATCAAACGGCACTCGATACCGGATTCTCGATGTTCGTAACTCGAAACAACTCAAAACTCAAAACAAAAAACTAAAAATGTAAAAAAATCTTTTACCTGATACCTTGCTGTCCAGATATCCTGCAACCTGATTTACTGATTATCTAATACCCTAATAACCACCCGCTAAGCGCCACCGGCTAACATCTGTCTTTTTTCTTTGTGTTTTCTCTATTTTCATTTTGATTTTCGCTTTGTTTATGTTATTTTATCTAACTAAATGAGGAAACATCAGGGGGCCTAATCAACACGAGATACGCTTCACGAGCGACGAGCGACGAATTTGTTTGGTGGGAATTGCAGGTTTGTCGTTTGATAATAAAATGTAGGGCAGAAAAAATAGGTGACTGTCCCTAATTTCGTCAGAAATTTTCCTTGACTTGTTTGTCCTAATCGGTTAGGAAATATTCAAAGAGAACTAAACGAGGGTGGCGAGAAAGCTTCTTTTGCCTCTTGCCAAGTTTTCTCCCATAAAAGAACAATTCGTTTTATAGTCCAAACCCGCAACGGATTTGGATGAAAAATTCATTTTGCTACGAAAGAACGGTTTTTTTCGAAAGGAGAAAAAACAATGAAAGACAGAACGAATCTAAACACATTGTTACTTATGTTAGTATTTTTGCTGGCGGTGGTGGGTACAACGTTCGCCGGACCTTTATTATTTCCGTTAGAGGTAGGTCTGCGATTGGAATTTAAAAGATGGGATTCAGCCGACCCCGTCAACGAGTGGCCAGTTGTGTTCGAAGTAGATGGCAAAATGACTGCCAAATCATTTACTTACTTCCACGTTCAACGATGGAACAGGGATAATGACGGTGCAGTGGAGGACGAGGGTTATCAGAGGTCAACAGAGGAAGCATTGTATCTCTATAATCCAACGGGTGAAGACCGCTTGCGATTCCAGAAGGCCCCTGTGGAAACCAAATGGAGTATTTATCGAGAGGCCCCGGATGAATTTAACTGGAAGGTTATTGAAATCGTTGATATATGTCCAGTGACGGTTCCTTACGGTACATTCGATACGGCTTACGTCCATTTGGTGTACGATTGTGTAGACCCCGAGGACTTAAGTAAAGGCAAAACCCTGGATTGGTATGAGTGGATAGTGCCAGGGATAGGCTATGTAAAAGCAGTTGACCATTGGGGTGATAATCCACCCCTGACTATGGAGCTGGTTGACGTAATAATTCCGGCTGATATTGACATACAGCCTGATACGCTCAATCTACAAAGTAAAGCTAAATGGATCAGGTGCTATATCCGGTTCCCTGAGGGGTATGATGTGGCCGACATTGCCCCTGAGAGCATCCTTCTTAACAGCGAAGTCGCGCCGGACAGGTGCAGGGTTCATAAAGCCAAGCAAATGCTGATAGTCAGGTTCAACCGATCAGAGGTTCAGGCAATCGTCGACCCAGGTGCGGTAGAACTGACTGTAAGTGGTGAGCTTACCGACGGTACCAAATTTGAAGGTGCGGATACGATCACGGTAATAGATAAGGGTGGCAAGAAGTAGCTTTGCGCTGCTAAGAAAACACACAGCATAATGCCCGAATCGTGATTTGGAACAAAATAGGTGACTGTCCCTAGTTTCCTCTGATTTGTTTATGTTATTTTATGCGCTGAAAGGCGGGATTGACAACTGCGGATTTCTCTTACAAATGCCGGCTTGACAGACTCGTCCCGCTAAATACAATATACTAACGACTATCGACTAAAAGCGTGATGCATCCGGGGGCGGAATCAACACGAGACACAATTCACGAGCGACGAGCGACGAATTTGTTTGGCGGGAATTGCAGCGTTTCTTGTTGGATAATGAGAAAAATAGGTGACTGTCCCTAGTTTCGAAAGGGATAAATATTATGAAAAGTCACTTTGGTAATGAGATTATTGTTATCGTTTCCATCGTATTGTTAATCCTGACCGGGCCGGGATGCAACCATCGGTTGATGTATGAGCGGCAGCAAGCCGCGATTGAGAAAGTCAAAAAGCTGGGCGGTACCGTTCAGATTGATGAGCAATATCCTGAACCCCCGGCCCTGACAGTGTCCCTTATGGACACCAAAGTCACCGATGCGGATTTAGAATTTTTGAAAGATATCAACGACCTTGTATCGTTGGACTTACGCTGGACGAAAATAAACGGCCAGGGCCTGCTCCACTTAAAAGATATGAAGAGCCTGAAGAGCTTGCGCCTCCATCATACCCCGATTACTGATGCGGGAGCCAAGCAAATTAAAGAATTGACCGGCCTTATCGAGCTGGACGTCGGCCACAGCTTCATCACCGATACCGGACTGGCATACATCGGCGAAATGAAAGGCCTGCAGGATTTGTGCCTTAGCGACACCGAGATTACCGATGCCGGCCTGAAAAATCTCAACCAATTGCAGCAGCTGTTGCGCCTGTATATAAACGACACGAACATCTCCGATTCCGGCCTCGAAAACCTTGAGGTCTTAACCAAACTCATTCAGGTCGATACTTCCAATACCAAATGCACCCCGGCGGGGATTTCTAAGCTTGAGCAGTTCCTGGCCAGAAATCGAAGAAACCGTTAACGCAATACGATATACGATACTCGAAACACGCTTCACATTTTTTACTTGGTTTTTTTCTATTTTCATTTTGATATTTGATTTGTTTATGTTATTTTATGCGCCTAA
>CAYGBH010000451.1:0-3499 GCA_964348055.1 uncultured Pirellulales bacterium | reverse complement strand
TTGGGGCCGTAGGTATCTTTACCGTGCTTAAGGACGTTATCCGCGAAGGTGCGGACGGCGTTGAGATACTTACCACTGTCGTTTGCATCGGAAGTCTCGGCGGCGAGGTAAGCAGAGAACTGGCAGATCAGTAATATTTCAAGCACGGCCTGATATATGAATCTTCCTCTCATATTAGGGCAACCTGTATAGAACAACGGCTTTCCAGCTACAATATGATTAAGCAAGGCCTGTCGGTGTGCATTACGCCTTTAGTCACTAAAAATAACACAAACAAATGAAAAATTCAAAGAAAAAAGACAGCGTTTAGCGGATAGAGCACTTGAGTATTCAAATTACGTTTGATAAATCAGCGATAAATACCTGCCGCCTACCATCCGGAGCAGCGTTAAAACACACTTTTTTGTAATCCCGGCTCCAGGCCGGATGCCCGTCAAAACGAAGTGCTGGATGTTTGACAGTCTCGCGATTTATAGTGGGCATAGTACAAATGTCCTGCTCATCGTCTGAAGCCAGGTCCACCAAACGTAAAGAGACCTTCTGCAAACCATCGTAAGAAAAGCTATCGGTGATTATATATCTGCCTCGTGGTTCAATGGTAGGATGTCCGCCTCCCGGTATCTTTTCACTTAAAACAGTAAATTCAGTACCATCGTATCGAAACCGGCAGAAGCGTGTTTCTTTGCCATCCGGCTGAAGGTTCCTGATTATGTGCTCGCCGTCCGGATGCCAGTTAGGATGGCCGCCTCCATGTCCCCATACCGGAGCACTTGGGGTATAATGGATGTTGCTTCCATCAGCATTAAAGGTGAAGACCATCGCATTTCGTTCTCCCCAGCGGTCAGGAAACAGACAACGCAGAACCTGCATAATCCGGGTGCCCTGCTTGTTGAATTTTGAATGCCAGAAGTAGAATGTGCCGCCTTTTTTTGGAGGCGGTTGTGGTATCCTGGCTGCGACATCGGCCAGGCTTACCAGCAACCTCTTCTCATTCGTCTTCAAATCCGTCCTCCATATTCCCTCGTCCCTTGCGGCACCAGGAGGTAACTGGAGGGGATTTTCGGGGTCTTTAGATGGCACCCCGTATCCCTGCTGTGTAATATTAAGCAAATCGAGCGGAAATCCTATCACGCATGATTCATCCGGGGCGATGTGATACATGGGACCGGCGAAAGCTGTTGCTTTATCTGTCTTGAGGTCAATTCGAACGCATACCGCCTGCTCGCCAATTACATCGTTGGTGTACAGATGTTGGTCTGTCGCGCCCCAATTTAGATTAGCGCCTGTTTGGAAACCCCAGCTTTTCGTCGTATACACGGTTGCAATAGTCTGCTCTCTAAGGTCGATAACGCATACATCCGCCGTCTCTCCCAAAGCTGGAATTCGATTCTGATGAGGAACACGGGTAACCGCCAAATATCGCTGTGAAGGACTGAACGGACACACATCATAATATGTGTGGAGGTAGGAACCGTCGCCAGGCGTTACGCATGTGACAGCTCCAAGTGTTTTACCTGCGCGATAGGGCCGGAAACTAAATTTGGCCTTATTTGCAGTTGGCCGTGAAACAGACCAGCAGCCGCCCAGCGCGCCTGTAGCTAATAATCCAGCCGAGGTTTTCAGAAATACTCTACGGTCCATAATATACTCCTATTTTCCAGATGTCCAATGGCGCAAGCAACGACCTATTTAACTTCGATCGCCAAAGCCGGCGCCAGGAAATACAGCCATTTAGTGAGGAGCTTGTCCTTCAAGATGGCTGAAGCGGCTCGGCCGTAAAGGTCCAATTGGTCGCGATAAAGTTCGGCCCGCTCCGGGACTTGTTTAGCAGTTATGTTATCAGTCTTGAAGTCAATAACTATCAAACCCCGTCGGGTCTGGATCAGCATATCAATTATGCCCTGAACCACGATGACTTCGTCGTCCGTGACTCGTGACTCGTGAATCGTGGATCGAGCGACGAGCGACGGGTCACGAGCGACGAATGAGGCTGGCAGAGCAAAAGTGAACGGCCATTCACGCTGGATGGCATTTTTTTCGGCGTCAAGCACCAAGCGGCCGAGGTCGCTGTAGAAAAACGCCATTATAGATTTTGGGTCGATACGCTCGGCAACGGCTGCGGTTATAGCGTCATCGGCCAAAAGTTTTTCCTTTGTCTTTTCAATCGCTCCTTTGGTTACAGGGCCGGTCAAATCGAGCTGAGAAATTACAAGGTGCGTGGCTGTGCCGATTATGCGCGGTTCAGTCAACACAGGTTCGCCAGCCATAAGAGCGCTCGGCTGACGGTCTAAAACCCTGGAATAATCGAATCTTACGTACTCGTCATTGCGATGAGTCAACTGCGTTACCGAATTCTTCGCAGGCAAAAGCGGTGCATCGCCAAACCGATACCGCCAAGCCAGCGATTTCTTCACGTGCGAAAGCAGTGTAATCCCCACTGCAGGAGTAGGGGCTAAACTTCTGACTTCTGTCTTCTGTCTTCTATCTTCTTTTAATTTAATGACAAAGTCGGAGAGCTGTTTTAATTCTGCAAAGCCATGAAGTTTAAAGCTAAACAGACCATCATCAACGGCCTCGGCTGCCATATGAGTTTCAAAGGCATCGTGCAAAGCATTCTCGTCTGAAAGTGCCAAGAGAATCCACTCCAGAGGACTCTGGCACCGACGAAGCTGCCAGTCAGGAATGGACTGCCCACCGAAGGAAAAACCAGTTGAAATAATTTGATGACAATTAGTTTGCTTTTGCAAAGCGGTCAATATGAGCCTGTCTCTGGCCCGCGTCGTCGCAACGTAAAGGATACGCATTTCTTCGGCCAGCATCGTCAATAGTTTTTGCTCAGCGATAACCTCGTGCGCAAGGCTGCGCAGCTTGCTGTTCGATTCGCGGTCGATGATTTGCAGCCCAAGTGTATCATCGGCATCGGCAAGGCAGTCTGCGAAAATATCTTTTTTGTTGAATCTACTGTCCAGCTCAGCCAGAAACACGACCGGAAATTCAAGGCCTTTGCTCTTATGGACGCTCAAAATGCGCACGGCGTTACCGGCTGCGGATTCCGGCTCGGCAGGCGCCCAGTCCTGGCCCACTTCCTGTAGCTTTTCAATGAATTCAACAAAGCGCGTCAGTGAAGGTATGCCGGAACTGCTGGCAAAACCCTCAAACTGGATTGCCCTGTCGTGCAGTTTAAGAAGATTTGCCCTGCGTGCCTGGCCGGAAGGCTGCGCCGAAACAAACGACAAGAAATTAGTTTCTCGATAGACCTGCCAGACTAAATCAGCCAGATTGCCCCCTCGGGCAATTGTCCGCCACTTTTCTATCTGAGTGAGTATTTCTTTGAGCCTGCCGGCGAGCTTCGCATCCGGCCCATCGTCACAATATCGCAGCACACAGTCATAAAAATTCCCACCTGTTGCCTGAGCACCTTGTGCCTTTGTGCTTTTGCTCTCGTGTATTTTTATCTTTGCCAGCTCGGTGTCACTGACCTTGAAAAACGGGCTTCGCA
>CAYGBH010000450.1:0-3512 GCA_964348055.1 uncultured Pirellulales bacterium | reverse complement strand
CCCGGCATATCGTGGATGCAAAAGCCGGCGCCATATCGCCTGAGCAAATTGAAAGTATCTTCGCAATACCAGCTTTCGTGTCTAAATTCGAAAACGGCATCTCTCTTCTTCGGCAGAAGTTTTGTAAAAGTCTCAAGCAGGTCAAGGTCTTTGTGCAAACTCGGCGGCAGTTGATATAAAATTGGGCCGAGCTTGCCTTTTAATATCCCGACTCTTTCGAAGAAACGTTCGAGCGGCTCTTGGGCGTCTTTGAGTTTTTTTATATGAGTGATATATCGATTGGCCTTTACAGCGTAGATAAAACCTTTGGGCGCCAGCTTGTGCCATCTGGCTACGTATGATTCTTTCGGCAGGTGGTAGAAAGTATTGTTAATTTCGACGGTGTCGAAGTGCTCGGCGTAGTGCTCGAACCATTTACTCTTGGCCAGCCCGGGGGGATAGAAAAGCTCTTCCCAATGGTTATAATACCATCCCGATGTTCCTATTCGAATATCACAATCCGCTTTGCTCATAGTGTATATTTTAACACTTTGATTGATTTTGAAAAACTCTTATAATCTTACATAAAGGTTGTTGTTTTGTTGAAGAGGTTCGGTCGCACAACGTCATTGCGAGCGAAGCGAAGCAATCTCAAACGAAGCGATGAGTTTTTCCGCATATCACGCAAGAGATTGCCGCGGCCCGTCGGGCCTCGCAATGACATTTTGCAGAAGTTTTCTGCAGAGCCAGCTGAAATATAAAAGAACGGGATAATATGGATTTTGGTCCGCAACAAATCGGCAGATGGTTAATATCAGCGGGCGTCATTATAGCACTGCTGGGTGTGCTTGTGATGGTGCTCGGCCGGGTCGGCCTGTTTAAATTGCCCGGAGATTTGCAGTTCGGCGGTAAAAACTGGCGGATTTATTTCCCCATAGCAAGCTGCATAATAATCTCGATTATACTGACACTTGTCCTCTGGCTTATCAGTTATTTTCGTCGGTGAAACGCGGGCTGTCTGTTACTCCGCGAATAAAAAATTATCATTTTGATTTTGCTCCCGCCAGGATATAATCAATCCTATGAAAAATGCTGTTCTAAGCGAGCTTTTCAACGAAATGGCTGACATTATGGAGATCCTCGGTGAGGATCGTTTCCGTATCAACACCTACCGGAAGGTCGCGCGGATTATCGGCGATACTCCAGCCGACATCGAGGTTTTGCTGGCGACCGGCGAACTGGCCAAGATACCCGGCATTGGAAAATCAAGCCTTGCCAAAATCGAAGAATTTGTAAAGGCCGGTAAAATAACTGCCCACCAGCAATTGCTCAAAAAGATTCCGCCGAAGTTATTGGAGTTGCTCGCCATACCGGGCATCGGGCCAAAAGGCGTAAAAGCAGTCTACGAAGAGCTGAAGGTTAAAAGCATCGCTGATTTGAAACGTGCGATTAAGGCCGGCTCCGTCGCCAAGCTGCCGGGCTTCGGTGATAAAAAGGCGGCGGTCATCGCAAGAGGCATCGAATTTCTCGAAAAGTCCACCGGCCGGATTCGCCTCGACCAGGCCCTCGAGGCAGCGGATTTGGTTAGCGCATTTCTTCGGGATATGTCCGGCATCGACAAAATCCAGACTTCCGGCTCACTGCGGCGTTTGGCTGAGACCATCGGCGATGTTGATATACTCGTCGCCGCCAAGAAGGGCAAGCAAATCGTGCAGGCATTTACCGGCGCAGGGTTTGTCCAGGAGGTCCTCGCAGCCGGGCCGACAAAAGGCTCGGCGATTGTCCAGACCGAGACCTCTCCCGTCCACGTCGATGTCCGCGTCGTGCCTGCCGAAAGTTTCGGTGCCGCAGCGCAATACTTCACCGGCTCAAAACAGCATAACGTGCGCCTCAGAGAAATCGCCGTAAAGGCAAAGTTGAAGCTGAATGAATACGGTCTGTTCAAGGCCGACAAGATGATTGCAGGGCCGGTCGAAGAAGAAATCTATAAAAAGCTCGGCCTCGATTATATCGACCCGCTCTTGCGTGAAGACCGCGGCGAAGTCGAGGCCGCAAAGAGCCATCGCCTGCCTGAATTGATTACCGTCGAAGATATCAAAGCCGACTTCCACGTTCATACAAACGCATCTGACGGCGACTGTGAAATATCCGAACTTGCCCAGGCTGCAAAAGACATGGGTTACAAATACATCTGCATCACGGACCACTCACGCTCATCGGCGATTGCCAACGGCCTGTCGCCCGAACGGTTGGGTCGGCAAATCAAGCAAATCCGCAAACTCAACGAAAAACTAAAAGGCGTAACCCTCCTGGCGGGAACCGAGGTCGACATCCTTGCTAACGGCTCTCTGGACTTTGATGACAAATTGCTTGCCGAGCTGGATTTCGTAATAGCAGCGGTACATTCGGGCCTGGCAAGCTCACGTGAAAAGGTTACCACCCGCACATTGAAGGCGATGGACAACCCGTATGTCAACTGCATTGCTCACCCAACGGGCAGGCTCATCGGTCAGCGCGAGCCAATGGATATCGACATCACTGCTGTAATCAAACATGCCGCTCAGACGCACACCGCCTTCGAGGTAAATGCCAACCCGTGGCGTCTGGACCTCAAGGATACCCACTGCAGAATGGCAATCGAGGCGGGTGTAAAGCTGGCCATCGGAACCGATGCCCACAGTATCGCGGGCCTGGCCTTGATGGGCTTTGGCGTGGCAACCGCCGCACGGGGTTGGGCGACAAAAGCCGATATCCTCAATACACTCTCAGCGGCAAAAATAAGAAGCTGGCTCAAGAGCAAAAGACCCTGAGAAGCAAAGAATACAAAGCATCAAACGCAAAGTCATCTCTCTTGTAATTGAATGTTGCGCTCTGCATAGCGGGCAGCGCTATCATGGAATCTACCAAGGCTGAGCGGGAATACTACTTTTTCCTTTTCCTTCTTTTTTTCTCTTGCTTTTTCTCTTCACCGGGGACAGCCACAACATCGTCCGGCGGAGCAGTAACCGGGCCCCGCTCGAAATCTTCAGCAGAAGGCCTGAGCATCAGATTGTAATAAGGCGACTTGTCGTTGGTCATCAGGTCCGACCAGCGTATAATCTGGCCGCTGTAGGCCGAGATACGTCCCATGATAGCGGTCATGGTCGCCTCGGCCACGTTTCTGGCTTCGTTGAGAGGCCTGCCGTCGCGAATGCTGTTAATCATATCGAAGTGCTCGATAACCTTGGGATGCCCGTCTGTAAATTCGGGAATGGTCACAGACTTTTTGTTGATCTGTTCCATATTACCCATTCCCCACGAAGTGCCGTTGGTGCCGGTGAAAAATTCCATGTTTCTTCGATAGCAGCCGTTAATCTGACGACACATGCTGTGGACGGTAACACCATCTCCGTAGTCATAATCTACACTAAAGAAGTCAAACTGATTTCCGGTCTTGCGACGGGCACGACCGCCGAATCCGAGAGCTTGAGTCGGGGTGCGTCCGATGAACCAGTTTGCTACATCGAGATTGTGCACATGCTGCTCGACAATGT
>CAYGBH010000449.1:0-3522 GCA_964348055.1 uncultured Pirellulales bacterium | reverse complement strand
GTTGTTGATTTTTCCTGCCCGAATATAGCCAAGCAAATGCATGTCGGCCACCTGCGAAGTACAATCATCGGCGATTGCATCTGCCGGATACTTGAATTCTTAGGCCACAGAGTCATCCGCCAAAACCACATCGGCGACTGGGGACTCCCGATGGGAATGGTTGTTTATGCAGTAGAACAAAAGGCTCATGAAGTACAAGAGTACGACCCCAAAACCGATAAATTGCTTTCAGTAGACTTGAGCAGATTAGCGGATCTGGACACTCTGGAACAATACTACAAAAAAACAGCTATTGAGGAAAAACACAACCCCGATGTTGCAGAAGGAGTACGCGAGAGCACGATAAGATTACAGAAAGGGTCTGGCTTCGAGACAGATTGTTGGAAATATGCTTGCAAGCTAACATTAGATACCTGTTTCCAGATTTACAATCAACTAGGTGTTACTTTGACAGAAGAAGATACACGTGGAGAAAGTTTTTATAAGGATATGCTTGCTAATGTAGTCGATGAACTGAAAAAACTCGGAGCAGCCCAAGTCTCTGATGGTGCGGTTTGTGTTTTTCCGGAGGGGTTTAAGAATAAAGAAGGGCAGCCTCTGCCGTTTATGATTCAAAAGTCCGATGGGGCGTACCTCTATGCGACGACGGATCTGGCGGCTATTCGCTATCGGATAAATGAACTAAAGGCAGATAAAATAATTTATGTAACCGATGCCCGGCAGAAGCTACACTTTGAAATGCTGTTCGCCGTCGTAAAGATTGCAAAGTGGGTCAGTGATGCTATTGAGCTTTCGCATGTGATGTTCGGCAGTGTTCTGGGTGAAGATGGCACGCCATTAAAGACACGCTCCGGCGAAAATGTGAAATTAAAAGAGCTGCTCAATGAGGCGGTAGAACGCGCAAAGGCGGTCGTCGAAGAGAAGAATCCTGACCTAAACGAAAACAAGAAAGCTCAAATAGCCAAAGCCGTCGGAATTGGTGCCGTCAAATACGCAGATTATTCCAACAACCGGACAAGCGACTATGTCTTTAGCTTCGACAAAATGCTGGCGATGGACGGCAATACCGCTCCATATATGCAATACGCATACGCCCGCATAAAATCTATCGAGCGAAAGGCACAGACCAAGGACGTAGATATTGCCGATGAGCTTGCCGGCCTGGAGACTCTGAGCTTGACTGAGCCGGCTGAGCTGGACCTGGCAAAATACCTGATTCGTTATGGTGAGGCGATACAGGCCGCCGCTGCCGATTACAGGCCGAACTACCTGACCGCTTATCTTTATGAGCTTGCACAGAAGTTCAGTGCGTTTTATACGAATTGTCCGGTTTTGAAAGCCGAGCCGGCCAAACGGCCTACGAGACTTTTGCTTTGTGATTTAACCGCAAGGACTATTAAGCACGGCCTCAGTGAGCTTTTGGGTATCGAAGTTGTCGAGCAGATGTAAAAGGTAATGATAATGAAAATCGTCGAAAAAGATTTCCACATAAGCACTCAAAGGCGCAGCCAGTTGATTGACATCACAAGTCAGGTCCGTTCGTTTGTCAGTCAATCCGGTATTACCAATGGTGATGTAATAGTCTATTGCCCTCACACAACAGCAGCAATTACCATAAACGAAAATGCCGACCCTTCTGTGCCACATGATATACTCTTGACTCTGGAGGAGTTGCTGCCCCATCACCGGCCGGGCTATCGGCATTCCGAAGGTAATTCGGACGCACACTGCAAAAGCTCTCTGGTCGGCTGCAGTGAGCAAATCCTGATAAAGGGCGAATCCCTGGAGCTCGGCACCTGGCAGGGTATTTTTTTCTGCGAATTTGACGGCCCCCGCAGCAGAAAGGTAATAGTCCAAATCCGCGGAGAATAAAAAAACTAAGTTAGGCAGTCCTTACACCTTTTTGTCACAGTCAAGTCGGTCTGAGGCTGCGCGCATAAAATAGGCGAGGTGGTGGAACCGGCTGGGGGGGAGACCGGTGAACCACGCTGCCTCGCCGAGGTTTATGAGCTGCTAAAAGCAGCGTCATTGCCTTACTTTATTTAAACAAACGGTTGAAGAAAATTAATGCTTCCAAAAAATCCGTTAAACAAAAAAAGAAGAAGGACCAATAAGAATCCTCAAGGGGTCTATCCACACCCCATATTATCTTACCAATTAGTATACAACTTATGACAATAAAATGCAAGTCAAAAATCGCCTTTTTTTTGTTTTTTTTGCGATTATCACAATCTGAGCGGAAACCGCCAAATTCAAGGAAGTAGCTCAAATATTTATCATTTATCAGCTTTGATAACGACCGATAAGTCTTAAAACTGTTATTCGACGAGCATCCGCCCGACAGATAAAAAACCATCAAAAATTTTGCTTTGATTGCTTTTATACTGGCAAAAATTTTCGTACACTGATACCTTGAACGTGTCCGCCCATGGCCCAAGCGGTGATTGGTACCGGATAAAGAATAACTATGCAAGAATAAATGTAAGCAGCTTAACTGTTCTTTTATGGCAAAAATTTCTGAAAGAATAGAACGTCTAAAAGACACCATTAATTCTACCTGTGCCCGCGCCGGCAGAGACCCCGGCGAGGTAAAGCTTGTTATTGTAACCAAATCCGCTACCATCGAGGCCATAAAAGAAGTTGTTCGTCTTGGCTTCACTAATCTGGGTGAGAATCGAGCTCAACAGTTGAAAAAAGTTTCCGCTCAGGTAGCCGAGTTTTCACAGGGAAATCATGGTGATTCCGCTTTGCCGAATAAGATTAACTGGCATATGATCGGCCATCTGCAGCGCAATAAGGTCCGGCAGGTCTTGCCCATAGCTTCTCTGATACATTCGGTTGATACACTTCGCCTGGCCGAAGAGATTAACACTTCAGCGGCAAAGCTCAACTTATGCCCCCAGATACTTCTGCAGGTCAACACTTCCAACGAACCCCAAAAATATGGTGTTCCGGTCGGGGCGGCAACGCACCTGGCTGAACAGATAGAAACCCTGCCGAACTTAAAGCTGACCGGCCTGATGACAATGGCACCATTGACTCATAATAAGGACATTGTTCGAGCTTGTTTCGTCCGGGCAAGAGAGTTATTTATCGAGATGCGCGGTGAAAAAATCGTCGGTGAGCAGTTTACCGAGCTGAGTATGGGTATGAGTTCAGACTACGAAGTTGCTATCGAAGAGGGATCAACCATCCTTCGCATCGGCTCAGCAATTTTCGCCGGCTAAGGGCAGATTTGGGCCAAACAAGAATAGAGGATATTTTAAGCACAATTCAGTAATTTTCACACTTCCATTTTCCTACTTAGAGCAGGTTTCCAACCTGGTCACCATATCTTTGCAGAGGGCATGGATTCCGCCGGTCTTGCAACAGCAGAAAAAGGCAAGAAAAATACAAAGTAAAGTCCCTAACAAGCCGAAGTTAGCATATACACGTATTCATAGGATATACGCTACTGTTACAAAGTTTTAGACAATCGTCCTTCCTGTCATTCCCGCGAAGGCGGGAATCCAGGAATAAAAC
>CAYGBH010000448.1:0-3545 GCA_964348055.1 uncultured Pirellulales bacterium | reverse complement strand
GTCCTTTCTGTACCGGTTTGTCCTTAATCAATGCAAAGGTAATTTAACATACAAGCCCGGCACGCAAAAGAAAAAAGCCTGCAAGTCCTGATTACATCGGCACTGTCAGGCCATTTAGTTGAAATTATTGAGCTTTGTCCCTCTTGGTTACCAGACCTTGTGTAAATGTTCAAATAGGGCGGTCTTTTTGCCAGCATCTTCAAAAATCTCTTGCTAAAGCAGTAACTTTTGTGCTAAAATTGCAAAAGGATACAGATTTCGATGGAGGATGCTCAAATGACAGAGGAAAGAGATTAAATTCAGATTGCGCTGTTTGCGCTATTGGTCTTTTATTCTGCCAAAAGTACGGCCCAAAATATACCGGTGGGCACCTGAAGTAGATTCAGTGATATTTTGAAAAACGCAAGAGAAAACGAGGCCGGAAAGGATGGTTCAAAATGGCTAACAAATCTAATTTAAGGACCTGCATGACAATATCTATGTTTTTCTTGGCGGTGGCGGTCTTCGCCCAGGCTCGTACTAAGCCTGCCGGCGGCGCTATCTCCGAGAGCAACAGGACAGCCGCCCCCGCTCCTGTCTTTCGACAGGAAGATGCGGGGGGTCTGTCTGCTGTCGTCAAGAAGAGAAGCATCCCGTTTGAATCCCTCGGTCGTTATATCGAGGCCGAACTTTTCAATCCGCGTTTTCGTGAGGGGGACAGCAACTACCACGCGCTGGCCGCCGTCTCGGATGGGAAGATTCACTTCGCCGTCAATAGCCACGACCCTGACCGCGCTGCTCGGTACTACACATTTAATCCCGCGACCAAAGCGATAACGTTCGTCGCCGAGATGGACACGGCGCTGGGCGAAGATGCCAAAATCCAAGTCTCACAGGGCAAGATCCACACCCCCATTATCGAACACAATGGGAAGGTCTGGTTCGCGACGATGACGTCGTTCTACGAGGGCAGGCTGCCGGGTACGGGTAATTACGGCAAGAGCCCTTACGGCGGCGGCCATTTTGTGAGTTACGACCTCAAGACGGGCCAATTCACCGACCTTGCCAAGGTAATCCCGAGCGAAAGCATTATAACAATGAACATGGACACAAAGAACGAAATCCTCTACGGCCTTACGTGGCCCTCCGGCCTGCTTGTCTCGTATGATATCAAGGGCGACGAACTTTGCAACTGGGGGGCCGTTCAAGGCCGTGGAGAGTGGGGAGAACATCCGTGGGAATGGGATGTTATCTGCCGAACCCTTGCGATAGACCCCGAAGGTAACGTCTACGGCTCAACCATGGATGGTATGATCTGGCACTACGACCGTACGCAGGCCAGGCGGGTCCGCTATATTGAAGGCCTTGACCTGGCCCGTGTCCCTGGTGTCCAATCCGCTGAAGAAGAGCTCAAAGGGGACTTCTATCACTGTTGGCGCGTCATTCGGTGGAATCCCAATACAAACAGTTTCTGGGGTCTGCACTTCGAGACCACGACGCTCTTCGAGTTTGTTCCCTCCGCCAAGCTCATACGGGCAGTGGCTGAGCTGCGACCGAAGGCATACCGGGGCATGCCGAGAAATCCGGAGAAAAGTCAGCTTGGATTCATGATCGGACCGCAGAACACCATCTTCTATCTCGCCCATGGGCCGGCTGTGGCGGTCCAGGGCCGACCGGCGCTGCAGTCCAACCTTTATTTGCTCACGTACGACATCGACAGGGGTATCTTGACCGACCATGGCCCGGTCTTCTCCCACGACGGCAGGCGTGTGTTTTTCGCCGAGAGCATCGCCATCGGACCGGACGACCATATCTACACAGTGGCCTGGGTTGAAGTTGCCGGCGCGAATCAGAAGGGCCGGGCGGCTGAAGCCGCCCCGTTTGGGCCGGAAGAGACCGTTAATGCTCAATATCAGATACTACTGGCGCGACTTCCGAAATGGCAGACCTTCATCCAGGTCCCAAAAGAAAAGGCCGCGGACAACGAGGAGTACCATATGATTGAGATTCAAAATCTTACGTTTACAGAAAAGACCTTGACGTTGGATTACCGGGTGACGAATCCTTTCACGAAAGACATTCGGGTTTGTCAGGACATAGACGTCTACGACGGAGACCACGTGGAAACCAGGATTGATGCTGAAACAATCTGGATAAGACTCCGCTTTAATCTCGAGCGGGATAGCGCCTTTCGGTCTCCATACCCTATCGCTAAATATCTTCGTTTGTCACCTGGCCAGTCCCATTCGGGGAGAATTGTTCTGGACTTGCCTATCAGAAATGCTTCTCCCGTCTATCACTTCCGGGAGGGTCGTAAAAAGCGTAAGCAGATAGTTCTTCACCGTGCTGTTTTTGAGGTAGGTTATTTCGGAGGTAAAATGTCCAAATTTTTTGATGCAGTTTCTGAGGAAATCAACGAGAAAGGGATTAAGCCCAAAACGAAAGGCGGCTTACTGGGGGACATGCTCCAATTCCAGCCGGCCATAGTAGAGGAAATACAAGACGGTCAACCACGTGAAGTCGTATATGTGGACGAATTGTGGCCATCAATTAACTGTGAGGAATCTGCAAAGGTCGTTGTTAACGATGTCGATATTCCGTGCTCTGTAGCAATCGATGATAAATAAGGCTAGCCGATCCGAGTTAATGGGAGGACGTTTATGACCACTATCCTTTACATTTTTTTATTCGCTTGTTCTGTCTTCTTGAGCGGCTGCCATCCGTACACCCAACTTGCAAGAGAAAAGGCCGCGGACAACGGGAAGTGCGGTATGCTTCAGATTGAAAATCTTACAGTAACAGAAAAGACCTTGATGTTGGATTACCGGGTGTCGAATCATTTCGCATACGACATACGGGTTTGTCAGGACATAGACTTCGACGGCAGAGAACATGTGGAGACCAGAATTGATGCCGAGACGGTATGGATAAAACTCCGCTTTAATCTTGAGAGAAACATCCATCGGGACCCCCAGGCCATCGCCAAATATCTTCGTTTGTCACCTGGAGAATCCCATTCAGGGAAAATTATTCTGAACTTGCCTATTAGAAATGCCTCTCCAGTCTATTACTTCGACGAGGATCGTAAGGAACATAAGCAGATCGTTCTGCACCGTGCTGTTTTTGAGGTAGGTTATTTCGGAGCTGAATTTGGTGAATTTTTTGATGTAGCTGCGGAGATACTCAAGGAGAGAGGGATTAAGCACGATTTCTCAGTCAGACGTGGGCGGAAGGTGCTCCAAGCCCAGCCGCTCATAGTAGAGGAAATGCAAGACGGTCAACCACGTGAAGTCGTATATGTAAACGACTTGTGGTCATCAACAAAGCTGGAGGAGTCTGCAGAGGTTCTTATTACTGATGTCGCGATTCCGTGCTCTGTGGTAGTCGATGATAAATAAGGCGAGCCGAGGCGAGATAATGGGAGGACGTTTATGACTACTATCCTTTACATTTTTTTATTCGCTTGTTCTGTCTTCTTGAGCGGCTGTCGCCCGGAGAGCCAGCTCCCAAGAGAAAAGGCCGTGGTGGACCAGGCCGCGGACAATGGGAAGTGCGGTATGCTTCAC
>CAYGBH010000447.1:0-3549 GCA_964348055.1 uncultured Pirellulales bacterium | reverse complement strand
ACCTAATGTTGTATAGTCGGCACCATTGGTCGAATACTCGATCGTAACATCTTTGAATCCGAGACCGACCATTGGTTCGAGAAATTGATTAGAATTCCAGACCCACATCTCATGCAGTTTATAAACCTTGTCGAACTCATATTGGATCCAGCTCGGCTGCGGCCCCACAAGACTGCTCAGCCACATATCCATCTCTCCTGTTGAGTGCAGGTCGTCAGCATCCAGTCCCGAGCCGTTCACCGTATTTTCAGGGCCCATATTTGTTTGCTGTACGCTGGAAGCTGTGGCGATTATATTCTCGATGGGATAACCAATTGGCTCGGTCATAAAGCTCCAGATGTTGCCCTCATAAACCGTATAGTCTGGTGGGCCATTGACCTCATCGACCCGCCAGTAATAGGTCTTGCCGAAATCAAGGCGCCCGGGAGCATAGCTGTTGGCATCCTGAGTGATGCCGCCAACACCGTCGTTGACGTCGTTGAAGTTCTCACTGAAGTAGACTTTGTGCCCATTAACTGGCGGCGCATATTCCCCCGGCGTCCAGCTAATGACGACATCTCGTGGTACATCTGTTGCCTCATCGGCAGGGGATGGGCTGGAGGCCGTTTCCTCAACCAAGCCGGTCGCTACAACTGTAGTCTCAAGTCCGTCATACGTTACCAATACGGTCCCTTCCCCACCACCTACGAGAATTATGCCGTCGCTGACAAGAGTCTGGATAAGTGAGACCTGATTGCCGGCCAGGGTCAGCGTGCCGTCGCCGGAGATGTCTATCAGGGCGAAGCCCGGTACATCGTCGCCTGCAAAGATGGTTATGCCAGGATCGCCAGCCAGGTCAATAGTCCCCCCACGCAGGTAAACTATACCCGAACCATCTTCTCTGTAAGACAGCCGCAGTTCAGCATCACAGTGCAGATAACCACCGCTCATATCGATAGTGCCGTAACCATGTCGCCCATGTTCTATGCGCTGAGTCACGTTGATTGTTGTGTTGTTGCCACTGATATAAAGTATTCCTACTGCTTGCCCGCTGCCATTTGATGACTTACGGCCGATACGCATCTCACCGTTTACATTTAGTGTTGCCCCGCCGGTTACCGTCAGTTCACCACGCATGTTCGCAGTGTAGCCAATTCTAAGTTCGCCGCAATCGGCGGCACCTCCGTCAAGAGTTGGCCAGGTAAGAGCAGCCGAACTGTCCATGACGGCGTTCTCACCGGCGTTGGGCAGCCCGCTACTCCAGTTGCCCGGGTTCAGCCAGCTACCATCACCGGCTGCGTTGGTCCAGTTCGTAGCTCTTACAACCGTGACATTGCCGACTAAACCAAGCAAAATAATAAGAGATGTCAAGGAAATCAGTTTCTTACACATAATAGTTCTCCTTCAAAACAAAACTTCAGCCTTAGCGAATTTCGTATTTGACCAGGACAATTTTTTACAATTTGGCACTGCCTCCTTCTATAAAAAGCTCAATACGAGCTAATGATTGAGATGCAAGAATGTGCACAAGCTTCACCTAGTTTATTTATACCAGATTAGCCACCTTTCAGTCAAGGAAAATCTCTGGACGAGATTGTGCAATTACGCATGCCTTTTCGGTAAGATTATGCAAAAATGCGGAGCTTGTTTACGAAAACAAAACCAATTCGCGCTACCACCTGCCGTGAGACTCAAAGTCGTCTCCAATGCCTCATACAGTCGGGGGCAGGTGGAGGTTAAGGGGTAATCCATACGACCTTGTCCACCCACCCGCAGTCGCTACCAGCCTCACCGGTCTCATCCTTCGCGTATATCCATTTTAATGTATGCAAACCCGAAGTACTGATAGTGTACGTCTTCTGTTGCCAGTCCACCGAACCGCTGATCCGGTCCTGTAGTGAGCCATCAATGTAAAAATTCAGGTGGTCAAAGCCGAGCTCAGACGATACCTTCCAGTAAAACTTGACCGTTCCTGGCCCCTCCACCGTCGTCTTCATCCACTTCTCCTCCTCATCAACAGCAGGCTCGCTCTGTGCCGCGTCTCCGTCGTAGTAGTACGTCGTGGTCTGAGCAAACCAGTCGTCCGCGACAAAGCCGCCCACGGTGAAAATCAAAGCCGTGTCCAACGCCTCGGACAGGGATTTGGGCAAAGGTGGAGGCGTAGGGATAGGGGTAGACGTAGGCGCCCACTCCACTTTATCCACCCAGCCGCAGTCGCTACCAAAGTCCACGTTCCCATCCTTTACGTATCGCCATTCCAACGGGTGCGAACCTGACTCTAAGATCGTATACGTCTTCTGTTGCCATTCCACCGAACCGCTGATCCGGTCCTGCATCCAGCCGTCAATGTAAAATTCCAGGAAATCATAGTCGCTCTCAGACGATACCTTCCAGTAGAACTTCACCGTTCCTGTCCCCTCCACCGTCGTCTGCATCCACGTGTCCTGATTGTGTGAGACATCGCCACTCTGCGCCGCCTTTCCCCCGTAGTAGGACGTCGTGGTCTGATCAAACCAGTCCGCACTGCCCCCCAGGGTGAAACTCAAAGTCGTGTCCAAAGCCTCGGACAAAAAATCAAGTGGAGGTTGAGGAGCAGTCGCTTCCCCCGCATACAGTGCTTCAATTTCACCTTCCGATAAGGCTGTATCAAATATTGCAAAGTCATCTAACTTACCTTCAAAGAAAGCAAGCATATCTTCATGACAGCCAATATAAGCCTTGTCGACGAGGATAGTATCATAAGTTGTTGTCGTACTTGTCACAAAGGAGCCATCTATATATAACTTTACAGTACTACCATCAAACGTAAATGCCACATGCTTCCATACGCCTGTAGGCAGTACGTATCCAGTGTTCCAGTCATTACCATAAGCAACGACCTTTAGCTTTTTATCTCTTTCGTTATCTATGCCCATGGAAAACCGATTGTTTACAGACGTCTTTCCATAGAAAAATATATAGTGATTTTTTGTACTCGCCACATCATTGATCCAAAAAGAAACACTACGGGGGCTATTTCCAGATGGAAACGATATGTCCCGCAAATCAATATAATCGCTTGTTCCGTTGAAACGGAAAGCACCATTTATTATGCCTGTGGTGTGCATATCTTGCGTGTTTCGTTGGGCGGTTCCATTATTGCCACTACCACTATTATCTACTACGATTGTATTAGCTGCATTGTCATCCATCTCCCAATGACCAACTAAGGTGGTAGGCACCCACTCTACTTTGTCCACCCAGCCGCAGTCGCTACCAAAGTCCACACTCGCATCCTTCACGTATCGCCATTCTAACATGTGCGAACCCGAAGTAGTGATCGTGTACATCTTTTGTTGCCAGTCCACCACGTCGCTGATCTGGTCCCGCAGCGAGCCGTCAATGTAAAACTCCAGGAAGTCATAGTCGCTCTCAGACGATACCTTCCAATAGAACCCCACTGTTCCTCTCCCCTCCACCGTCGTCTGCATCCATGTGTCCTGATTGTGTGAGATATCGCCACTCTGCGCCGCCTCTCCCCCGTAGTAGGACGTCGTGGTCTGATCAAACCAGTCCGCACTGCCCCCCAGG
>CAYGBH010000446.1:0-3551 GCA_964348055.1 uncultured Pirellulales bacterium | reverse complement strand
CGCCATCGTGAGCTGGCCGTTACCGTCACCGGATGGGACCAGCTCGACAGAGTGGAAATCCTCAAGAACAACAGAGTGCTCGCCCGCGATTTTCCTATGGACCGGGTGCCAACGGCCCAAAGCTGGAACGAGCCGGTGCTCCTGCGGTTCGAATATGGCTGGGGGCCCTGGCCTGCGCTTGATATGACCCGCGTCTGTGACTGGGATATCAATATTGCATTAGAAGACGGTCTGCTGGAAGAGGTTCAAACTTGCTTCCAATCGGGACCGCTCGACGAGATGCGCCGAGACAGGATAATCGAACGCTCTGATAACCATGTGCGGGTGCGGTCTTTCACCGCCCTTCGTCAGCAGTTTGAGGACATTTCCACTAAGGCCGTTGTGTTGAAGATACGCGGCCGGCCGGATTCACGGATCAAGATTACCCTGCGGGAGCCTACCGGGGTATCGTTATCTCAAAGATTAGAACAGTTGGCCCAGAGTGGAGAAATGTTGTTCACGGGTGATTTTCCAAAGGAATCGGCTATGCTTCATCGGTTAGTCTTCCACGAGCACTACCATACGTCCTACAAAGTCCCCGACATTGATGATGGAAAAGGTTTGAACTGGTATTATTTGCGGGCGGTACAAGCCAACGAGCAGCTTGCCTGGTCCAGCCCCATCTGGGTTGAACCCCGCACCGGCACATCGACGGCATAAATCACAGTTCAACTTCCTGTATCATCGAAAAACATGGTTTAAGCTGCTTAAAACCAAAACGATTAGTGGCGATCCTTCGTAGTCGCCCTGAGGGCAGGCACATAGGTTGGCCCGTATGTGAACCGGATGCATTCTCCCCCTGCTCGCCCTACCTCCGCCAGTGGCAAGCGCCGGAGTGAGAGCGGAGATGAAAAATAGTCGCTGAAACGATAATTTTGCACATATTTCTCTTGACGAAAAGGTGGCTAATCTGATACAAATGATATTGAGCGGACTTGTGGATTTCGGCCCTCTGACCTGTGGAATCCCTGCAGGTTTCGATAAAGGAGGAGTTATTATGCGAGGCACAGATTTGTATAGGGACTTTGTGCCACAAAGTGAAGATTTCTACATTTCGATTAACAGTTCACATTGGACGTTTGAAGGAGGACTATTATGTGCAGGAAATTGATTTATTTGGGTTCTATGGTGAATGTGTTAAATTTGGAGGTGTGCAAAATGTATTCTATTCGGAAAGCTCGGAAAGTAAGTTTGTTCAGGGAATTTGTGTTGGCTGTGTTTCTGTCGGTTGTGGGTTACATACTTATCGCCATGCCTGTCGCTTATGCCGGGAGCGGATATGCGTTGGAAGTCGGTGGGGGCAGGACGGTAACAATTGATGATGGTAAAGACGTTCTTCGATTAGGTAGCTACACTTACGAGTTCTGGATGAAAGACCTGCAAGGACCAACAGGTAGCTGGAGAAACGTTTTCTATAAAGGTACGACAAATTCTTCTTGGGGGAGAGGACCACTCTTAGCGCTGCGCCCAAATGACCCCGGACTGCATTTCGATCACAGCACTGGGACTGGTCAGTCAACAGTAAACACTTATGAAGGAATTCCAGTAAATGAGTGGATCCATGTAGCAATTGTGCTTACTGCTTTGAATGGAGAGCAGATAATATATCAAGATGGGGTACAATCGGCGACGAGAAGCGGGGTCAACCTTACCGACACTACTCAGCCCGCTGTTCTTCAGATGGGCGTAGGGGCCAATATTGTTTTGGACGATTTTCGCGTCTGGAACTATGCCCGCACCGAGGCGGAAATCCAGGCCGACATGAACCGAGAACTCAGAGGAAGTGAAGAAGGATTAGTTGGTTACTGGAAATTCAATGAGGGAGAAGGAACGACGGCCTATGACAGTACACCTAACGAAAACCATGGGACTATAGCAGGTGCTGTCTGGACAAAGGATGCCGCTCCTATTAAGTCTGGCCCACCTCCCGCGTTCGCTCACGAGTCATCTCCGGCCAATGGGGCGGTCGATGTGCCTCGTGACGTAGTGCTTAGCTGGAATCCGGGAGCTTACGCCCCCCCAACCAATGGGCACAAAGTTTACTTTAGTGAGAACTTCAGCGACGTAAACGACGGCATCGGCGGCATCGACCAGAGTGCCACCACCTACGCTCCTGCCCAACGCCTTGATTTCAACAAGACTTACTACTGGCGCGTCGATGAGGTCAACGGCCCACCAGACTTTACGGTATTTGAAGGCAAAGTCTGGAGTTTCACGACCGAGCTGCTTGCCTACACAATCGAGAATATAACCGCTACAGCTTCCAGCAGCGATGCAGGCAGAGAGCCTGAAAATACCATCAATGGCTCGGGACTCGATGACAGTGGTTTACTGCACGGAAAAGATGCTGAGAATAATATGTGGCTCAGCGGTATGGCAGGGCCACAGCCGACCTGGATCGAATTTCAGTTCGACAGGGTCTACAAACTTCATGAAATGTGGGTATGGAACTCGAACGAGAGTCTGGAGTCGGTGCTCGGTTTAGGATTCAAAGATGTTACCATCGAGTATTCGACCAACGGTACCGACTATACGACGCTGGGTACCACTCACGAGTTTGCCCGGGCCCCGGGTACGCCCGACTATGCACACAATACCACTGTTGATATGGGAGGTGTGGCAGCAAAGTACGTCAGGCTCACAGCCAACAGCAACTGGGGAGGCATCCTGAGCCAATACGGTCTAAGTGAGGTTCGCTTTTTCCACATACCGGTCCTCGCAAGAGAGCCCAATCCAGAGTCGGGGGCGAGAGATGTTTCTATCGGCACAATATATAACCCAACGGATATAACCTTGCGCTTCAGGGCGGGAAGAGAGGCGGCCAAGCACGATGTGTACTTCAGCCCTGACTGGCAAGCTGTGATAGACGGTACCGCACCTGTTACTACCGTCACCGAGGCCAGCCATGGCCCCTTATCGCTCGATTTAGGCAAGACTTACTACTGGCGGGTCGATGAGGTAAATGAAGCTGAGATCCCCGCAACCTGGCAAGGGACCGTCTGGGACTTTACGACACAAAAGTATTTCATCGTGGATGATTTTGAGTCTTACAATGACCTTGACCCCACTGACCCCAACAGCAACAGGATATTTAACGCGTGGATAGATGGGTACGGCGTCGCTACAAACGGCTCTGTTGTGGGATATGAACTTCCTTCTTTTGTCGAGAAGACTATCGTTAATAGTGGCAAGCAGTCGATGCCGTTGTTCTACGACAACTCCGGCACTGCACAGTATTCAGAGGCGACCTTGACGTTGAGTCCACAACAGGACTGGACTCAAAGAGGCGTCGAAGCATTATCGCTGTGGTTCAAGGGCAACCCGGCAGGCTTCGTAGAGGATCCGCCCGGCACATACACGATGACAGCCGCGGGCGCAGATATCTGGGGTACTGCTGACGAGTTCCGCTACGCCTGGAAGCAACTGTCCGGCGATGGCGAGATCACAGCAACGGTCGAGAGCGTCCTTTGGGTCCCCGGCTCGGGCGACTGGACCAAGGCCGGCGTGATGAT
>CAYGBH010000445.1:0-3579 GCA_964348055.1 uncultured Pirellulales bacterium | reverse complement strand
CATTTTCTCTACCAGGAATCGGACGAATTCAACGTCGCACTGGACGTATCAGGGCAGGGTGTCCTCTACTTCAAGCGGACTAATCACTGGCATGGTAGTCCCTGGCATTACGAGGTGGATGGTGAGGATTTTATAGTGAAGGAAACCGCTACCGACGACCCGGTCAACGCCAAGAAAAAATTCACAAATACGACATATATTCCCGAAGCTCTCTTTCCAAAACCACTCGCCTGGACCTGGTCAACCACGAAGGGTGCGGACTTGATGTGGGTGCCTCTGCCATTTGAAGAGAGTCTTCGCATCGCCTATACTCGCACGTTCTATGGTACAGGCTACTACATCTACCATATCTTCTCACCAGGCATGAAGAATCTTTCACAACCTCTCAAGTCCTGGGACAAAACGCCCCCGGACCCCCAAGTTCTGGAATTGCTCAACCGGGCTGGAACAGACATTGCTCCCAAAGGCCGGGATGTTAATACCGTCACAGGTACGTTGAAAATCAGACCATACAAGTGGGCCACCATTGAGTTGCATGAAGCGCCTGCCAGCATCCGTGCAATGAAGTTCACTGTACCGCGAGATTGGGCGTATGATTTCGGCAAGTGCCGTCTGCGCATCACCTGGGACCGGCGCTGGTATGCTTCGGTTGACGTCCCCATCGACCTGTTCTTCGGTGTCGGTCACCTTTACAACAATGACAATCGGCAATACCTGGTTAGAGGCTTTCCTCTTGTGGTCCGTTATGATAAGAAAAACGTTTACTTATCATGTTATTGGCCCATGCCTTTTTTCCGGCACGCAAAGATTGAAATTCAGCAGCGTCATGGACCGACTTTGACCGGCATCAAGTGGGAAATTCGCACCGTACCTTTCACCGACCCCGTCAATCATGTGGGCTATTTCCATGCGACCTACAGTGACCATCCGGAGCCCAAGCTGGGTCAAGACGTTATCTTTCTGGATACTTCAAAAGTCGAAGGAGGCGGTTCATGGAGCGGTAACTTTGTCGGGATGAGCTGGATATTTACCCGTGATGGCTACTTACCCACTTTGGAGGGTGACCCACGGTTTTTCTTTGATGACAGCAGGACACCACAGGCCTGGGGCACAGGAACTGAAGAGTGGGGGGGCGGCGGTGATTACTGGGGCGGACGCAACATGACGCTACCTTTTGCCGGGCATCCGGTCGGGACCAGCAAGAAAGCCGCCAAGAGCAAATTGGATTTGATTAATTCAGCCTATCGTTTCTTAATCGCAGACATTTTCCCTTTCGGTAATCGAGCTATCATAGGCATGGAGCACGGTGGCACCAATAGCTCGACGGAACATTATTCCGGCGTGGTGTATTGGTACGGGATTGACTCTCCTACGCTGGTGCTCACAGACCATTTTCACACGTGTGATGAGAAGGTCGAGACACGCGAGCACGAATACATATCGCCCACAGCATGCGCTCCGTATCTGTTGACGTCACGCTATGAATGGGGCCCAGACCATCACGGTGCACGAATGCACTTCCCAGCTGAGCAGGATTATGTCCGGGTTATGAAAGGAACGTCACAATTCAAGATGAAGCTCGATCCTAATAACCTTGGTGCGATGCTACGTCGCAAGTTTGATTACCTCTATCCGAACCAGTGTGCCAAGGTATGGGTCAGGCCGGATAAGCCCGATGCCGCGTGGTCGTATGTGGGCCGGTGGTATACAGCTGGCAGCAATACCTGCGTTTATAGCTATCCTCGGTCACAAGGAGAGCTCGGAAGGACACAACACACTGTAATAACCGGCAATCGCCGCTGGCGGGAGGAGGAGTTTCTAATTCCTCGTCACCTGACCGAAGGCATCAAGCGTCTGGAGATTAAAATCCAGCACGTAGCCGACACCAAGGCGCTTTTTCCCGGTAAACCTTTTCCTGCTGAGTCGGCCTGGAGTGAATCGCGCTATTGGATGTACTGTTATAAGATGCTGGAGACGGTTATAGATACGCGATAGAAGATAAACTCAAAGATCAGTTACTTATGGCGGACACCGCAATCTCCCTACGGACCACGCAACTCGCTAATCAACTAAGGTCCTTGCTCTCGAGTACCCGTACGAAAATCCTTTTGTGTTTAGAGAATTTACGTCTGCAAGGTATCAGATATACCCGGCATATATAACAAACAAGGAGAGCCCTCCACTGGCTCTCCCCAGCCGGTACCGGTGAGAAGGAGGCAGATTTGGGCGGCGCTTCGTGAAAGCGCCGAACCACCAACCGATACCGGTTCATTGTAAGCTCTCGAGCACCAGCTATCAAAGTTCACGTTTCAGTTGTCAGCTGCGAGCATCCACAGTGCAGCCCTTTGCGCTTACATACCACACCCACAGAGCTTTTGAGACGAAAGTACCACACTTCCATCACTCCTCCCTCAATAACGTTTTAGTTCTCATACCATTTATTATAGACAACCTCCGACTCAAAAGATAGCTGTGGAAACTACGTGTTTTTATGTGCCGACCCCTGTTATTTTGCGAAAAATGAGGGTGTCTTGAAAAAAAATTCTCGCCAACTCAAAATTGCGAGCAGCAGTCAACTATTTCAAAGAGACTCACGCCGGAGCATACATCTTGAGTTTGCGTCCAAATTAATAGGTAGATTTTTAAGTTTGTGGTCGTAATTTTTAGGTGTACAAAACGTTTCATCGCATTGTCATTCTCGCATAAGGTTGTAACCGCTGCGAAAGCAGGGGCGGGAATTTGCTTCTTCGATAGCAAAGCAGTCAAGACTAAAGAATTTTCACCTAAAAAATACAGGTGCACCCTGCTCTTAAATCTACAGAAGAAAATTATTGATATGCCGCCGATGTTGTGAAATAATGAATTGCCATATGAAAGTTCAAATAAAAAAATTATTGTTCGCCACTATATTTATTCTTTGCCTGGGCAGCTTTTCTAAAGCTGATTTGGCAAAGCGAATCGATGGTATTGTCAGCCAGCCCTCACAGCAGAAAGTTCAATTTTCCATCCATATTGTAAAAGCCGATTCCGGCAGCACGGTTTATAGCCATAACGCAAGAAAGGCGATGATACCGGCTTCAAATATGAAAATAATTGTCACTGCAGCAGCACTAAAATATTTAGGCACTGATTACGAGTATAAAACGAGGGTCGGCCTTTGTGATGATACGCTGGTAATAATAGGAAGCGGTGACCCTCTGTTAGGCGACGAGGAAACCGATGTCAGGTATGGCCGGAAGCGAGGCTGGATATTCAAAGACATAGCAGCAATATTAAAACGCAATGGCATAGAAACCATTGAAGATATTATTGTCGACAGCAGCGTATTTGATGACCAGCGCGTCCATCCGAACTGGCCAAATGAGGAGTTAAATCGCTGGTATGCCTGCGAAGTGAGCGGCCTGAATTTTAACGACAATTGCATAGCAATTACCGTAGAGAAAAATCGCGGCAAAGTGGCCGTCTCCATCGAGCCAGAAACCTCTTTCATAAAGCTCATCAACAAAGTCATACCAATATCAAAGGGTAGCAGCGCCGTAGGGGCCTATCGCAATCGAGAGCCTAACAAGCTCACCGTTC
>CAYGBH010000444.1:0-3584 GCA_964348055.1 uncultured Pirellulales bacterium | reverse complement strand
TCTGGTAGATTCGAGGATGTTCTGCCATCAACCGGTCCAGAATGTCGTTCACATACGCAGGGTCGGTAACGGTGCAGTTAAAATCGCTGGTCAGCCATACAGCGTTATTCTCGAGTGCAATCTCGCCGACTTTAATCAGGCGGTCGTAATCCCACGAGGAATCGTTGCCTCGCAGTTTCACCTTCAGGCAGGTCAGGCCATCGCGTTTTACCCAATCCGGCAGTAGGACAGGATAACCGTCGTCCGGCTCCGTTCCTGTCAGTTCGGATGCGTCGAGCAAATCCTTACCGCCTACTAGGTGCCAGGCAGGCATGTTTTTGGGAGGTGGGAAACTGAGAAAATCCGACACGTACTTGCCCGTAAATGAGACACCGCTGCCTTCAGCAGGTTCGAGCAGGCCTGACAAATCAGTATTCATAAATTCGGCGCTGTAGGTCGAGTATACGTCCCGGCCGAGAAGCTGACCGTACGCATCGTGCAAGGCAACATCAAAAACCGAACAGCAAACCAGAGCCGCCAGATGCGGCATCGGCTCTGCCTGCCAGGCCGAAGGCCTGGACTGGATCTGGTGCAGGGCTTCGCCCTGCCCCCGCTGGTCGTTGAGCTGCTCCAGAAGCCCGGGTAGTACTGATTCGACAAAATCGCTGCCTAATTCGATTGGATGGCCCTGCCGGTCAAACTTTGCCCACGCCTCGGCTAAGCTCTGGCAGAAAAGCTGCATCGTATCGCATCTTTCCTGATATCCCAGGCTGCTGGGCCAGGCCCACTGGACGCTCAGCGGAGTTTCACCCCATCCCTGTGCTTTTTGCCCCTGTTTGTTTGCCACCGTCATGCAGGCACGCGCACAAATAACAGAGGTCAACGTTTCAGGGCCAAACTTCAGCGGGACCCTTGTTTCCACCGGAATAAAGTACAAATCCACAGATACCGGGCTAATATCGGTGGTTTTTTGATTTTTTCCCTTTGCCATATTCCTTTACGTCCAAATCCTATTGATGATTGATGTTAAGAGAGTTATAACTTACGTCCAGGTATTGTCAACCCTAACTTTTATTTATGAATGAGTCTCAAACCGACCTGTTCTATCCGCCCGGGTCTGTATTTCGTCTATTTTTCTTTTTGAACGAGGCCTTGCCAGGCTGGTCGGTTCCAGTTATATTGACCCGTTCTGTTGGTCTGAATCTGCGATCTGAAAAGACATCTTTTTGTGTTGCTTTATTGGCCCAAGTTTCTATAATCTTGAAAGGTTGTTTTGCAGGAGGCAGTACTTCTTCTGAACAAGATACATTTATAAGTGGTTAAGAATTTTAACTTCAGCGCGCGAACATTTTATTGAAAGGAGCAATAGGTATGAAACTCAACCGAAAATTGAAGATGGGAATGGTTGGCGGCGGACCGGGAGCGTTCATAGGTGAGGTACATCGCAAGGCGTCTCGCCTGGACGGAGGTATCGAGCTTGTCGCCGGGGCGTTCGATATTAACCCGCGCAAATCAAAGCAAATGGGTCGGGAGCTGGGCCTCAATCCCAAGCGGGTTTATGGCACTTACAGCCAGATGATTGACGGCGAGCTCAAGTTAGCCGAGGGCGAAAGGATCGATTTCGTCTCAATTACTACGCCGAACAACTGGCACTTTCCTATCGCCAGAGATTTCCTCAATGCCGGCTTCCACATTATGTGCGAAAAACCAATGACCATTAGCGCCAAAGAGGCCAAGGACCTGCAAAAACTTGTCAGGAAATCCCGCAAAGTGTTCGGACTCATGCACAACTACACCGGTTACCCGATGGTCAAGCTGGCCCGCGATATGGTGCACAACGACGAGCTAGGTAAGATTCGCAAGGTTGTAGTACGGTATCCGCAGGGCTGGCTGGCAACTGCACTTGAAAGAACTGGCCAAATGCAGGCCGCCTGGCGCACCGACCCTAAGCAAAGCGGCGGCGCCGGCTGTATGGGTGATATAGGCACGCACTGTGAGAACCTATCTGAGTACATAACGGGCCTGAAGATTACCCAGATATGCGCCGACCTGACGATTTTCGTCAAGGGCCGGCGCCTGGACGACGATGGCAACTGTCTGCTTCGCTTCAATAACGGTGCCAGAGGAATCCTTCACGCCAGCCAGATTTCCATCGGACATGAAAATGACCTGGCCATCTGGGTCTACGGCGAACAGAAGAGCTTGGAATGGCACCAGGAACATCCTAACTACCTGTATGTCAAGGAGATGAATGGGCCGGTTCAGGTCTGGTGCCGTGGCAATCCCTACGTGGCAGCGAAAAGCCCCGCAGCGGGCCGTGCTACACGTCTGCCGTCCGGCCACCCTGAAGCTTTCTTCGAGGCCTTCGCCAACACCTACTGCAATTTCGCTGACACGCTGCGTGCAAGATTGACCAGGACAAAACCGGACCCACTGGCATTGGATTTTCCAGATGTTAACGATGGTCTGCGGGGTATGCTCTTTATTGAGACCGTTTTAGCCAGTGCCAAGAGCAGGCAGAAATGGACTGCATTCAAGAAAGCCTAAAAAATTAAAGTAGGAGTACTAAAATGAAATACGAGCAAGAGATTTACCCTCAGCGGGACAGGAAGATGTCTCGGCGTGATTTCGTGGCTTCTGCTGCCGTAGCAGCATCGGCCATTTCAACGGCGAGTTCTACAGTGCGGGCTGCAAACCCGTCCAAAAAGTTCAGACTCAAGTATGCGCCGCGTTTCGGTATGTTTGAACAACACGCAGGCAAGGACCCCATCGACCAGCTCAAATTTATGGCCGACCAGGGCTTTTCGGCAATGTTTGATAACGGCCTGATGAGAAAGGACAAGGCCCTGGTAGCTAAAATCGTCAGGGAAACGGACAGATTGGGTATGACCATCGGACCGTTCGTCTTACAAGGTATAGGTGGAAAGTCATTTGTCACAAACGACAAAGAAATACGCCGGAACATCATAAAGCAGGTCAAGGACGGAGTTGAGTTCGCCAAGCGCACCAACGTCAAATGGGCACTCGTGGTGCCTGGCGCCTATGACCAGGCCCTGGAGTGGGACTATCAGACGGCCAACGTAATCGAGAACCTCAAGTATTGCGCCAAAGTATGCGAGCCGTCAGGGCTGGTGATAGTAATTGAGCCCCTCAACGCTTGGACAGATCATCCGGGCCTGTTTTTGACAAAAATTCCCCAGGCGTATCAGATTTGCAAGGCGGTGGGCAGCCTTTCCTGCAAGATTATCAATGACCTGTATCACCAGCAGATCACCGAAGGCAACCTTATCCCGAATATCGATATGGCCTGGGATGAAATCGCCGCTTTCCACGTGGGCGATAACCCCGGCCGCAAGGAGCCAACAACCGGAGAGATCAATTACAAGAATATTTTTAAGCATCTCCATAAGAAAGGTTATCGAGGCGTCTTGTGTATGGAACATGGCAACAGCAAACGCGGCAAGGAAGGCGAGAGGGCCGTCATTGAAGCCTATCGGGCCTGTGACGATTTTTAGGCCGGTCGCTCTCATAGAGAATTTTGGAGGCGCGTGAACTAATTGAAAGCAATTTAATCGAAAGGGAACATTTATGAAGAAGAAAGCAGA
>CAYGBH010000443.1:0-3596 GCA_964348055.1 uncultured Pirellulales bacterium | reverse complement strand
CGCCGAACGGCACAGGCAAAGATTCTATGCTGTCAAACCGTCTGACATCAGGAATTAGCCTCGAGCCATATTGGGCTTGACCAGGCCAAACTGCCATTGCTTTGTACCACCCGAACATAATAGTAATCAGTTTTTTTTGTTCGCCGCTTGTCCGTGAATTCGAACTCGGTTCGATAGTTCTCGGAAAAGACGATTCGGTGCAGGAGCATAGATTCTGACGTAAAAGGCCCGGTGAATTCAATATCGCTGGATTCTGCCAATTGTTTTAGCGATTTTGTAATGGCCATTTTAGCAGGCTGAGTTAGCGCAACCGTTAATTGTGTTTTAGGTGAACCGTGAATTTCCAAAATTATGCTATTGGTTGCCCTTTCTTCGTAAGCCTGCATACGCGAGGTATAGGAAACAACCTCACAATTTCTATCACTAATAGGGGTAATTTTGTTACGTCGTTCTTCATCAAAAGGGCCCGATTGTAAGCAGGGCGTGACGGAGATAATTCTTCCATCACTCACGGTGACTCCGAATCGCCAGTCGCAAACACGAGCCATGTCTAAGTCTCCCCATGGCCCCCAGCCGAATTCGATACGGCAAAGAACCGGTTTTTCCCAGCTTAGTGGCCCAATTTTGCGGTCAATAGGATGGTCACGATATATCACTTCATTATTGCGGAGTACTTCGACACGGTCGATGATATCTTTACCTTTGGCCTTTACATTGATTTTGCGAGCAAAAGTTGCGGGGATTGCTTCACCCATCCAGTGGCCGTTAATGTGAAATTCCAATTCAATTCGGTCGGCGCTGACGCCATAAGTCCGTCGTGCTTTAAGGGCTTGGAGAATGGATTCACGTGTGAGCTTGTCGGCATATACCGCGACGAGCCCCTCACCATAAGCACCAGGGTATCCGAGATGGTCGTCAGTGCTTGCCACTACGCCGGCCTGGATACCTTGCTGCCACAACCGTTGCAGGGTGTTCTGAGTATAGCGACCGCCCATGCTATGGCGGATGTAGCGATATGGACTATTATCAGACTCAGCGTTGCCGTGTTCAGAAAAGATTTCCACGACCGGCGAGACTGAGGAGTCCAGTACACTCCAATTTTGTCCCCGCCATCCTTGCTTATAGGATGGATGGTGGGGGATTAAAATGGCACCATGGTCACGGGCAAATTTTTGAAATTCTTCGATGTCTTTAATGTAGTCGAGCCCCGCTTGAGAGCCGGGAAAAATAATACAGACATCGCCATATGAACTAGAGTGCCATTCATAACCTATAAAGGATACAAATTTACCCGGTTCATAATATTTATTGGCAAGCCGTTTTACTTTTTCCCAATTATCCTTCATCACCTCGAAACCCCGCACCCATTTCAGGTGTTTGTTTTGCGGCATCATGGGCATATCGTGCCACTGGGAGTGGCCGGTGAAGCAAAAAAAGTCAAGATGACTACGGGCAATATCATAAGATCGCTCCAAAGACCCTTTAGCATAGCCGATTGCATTGTGGTTGTGAATGTCACCCCAGTAAAGGTTGTTCTTAGACAATTGAGGTTCCTCGACACGAGAAGTAGATTGAGTTATTGGAACACCCAGAGTATGCGCGCCCAAAGTTATCCCGACACCTGCGGCTGTAGAGTGTCTCAAAAAACGCCGCCTGCTTATATCATCTTCACTAAACATCATTATACCTTTGGCCTTTTATACTGCTCGACGAAATTCGTCTTACACCACTGGTTTTGCATCCTTGAGTACCTCTCTGATATCCTTAATACCTACGCCTGGCCCTTGAGGAACTGTCATGGCGCCGTTTTTGACCTCCAAAGGTGGGTCAAACCAGTTGCTGTATTTTTCGATGCCTCTCTTGTATTCCTGGTACCGGCCAATGTCGGGAGTGTAGGAGGCAAAATGCAGCATGTAGACGAATCCTAAACCACCCGAAATGTGTACCGTAGTCGGCATACCTGCGAGGGCGGCCATGCGCGCCACGCGTGTGGAACGGATAAGTCCGCCGTAATAATGGAGGTCCGGCTGGACTATATCGACACCGCGGTTATAAATCATCCAGCGGAAGCGGCGCTGACTGTACTCCTGTTCACCGCCGGCAACAGGTAATGTCAAGACATCGGCTACCTTTTTTGTGTCTTCCAGGTGATCGAAAGGGCAGGGCTCCTCGAAATAGACCGCACCGATATCTTCGAGCATTCTTCCGACTTCGATAGCCTTGGGGGGGTCGTAGGAGCTATTGGCATCAGCGTGGATAGCTATATGGTCGCCCAGCCTTTTACGGGCCAAGGGAATCAGCCTTTCGGTCCTTCCGGGCATGGCATCGGCGTTCCTGCTCATACGTCCGCCGACCCTGAACTTAACGGCTTTAGCACCCGTTTCCTCAACCAATCTCAGGAGATAATCTGCTTCTTGTTCCGGCGTCGAATCACGGCGCCCACTGGCTATGTAGAACGCGACCTCCTGTCGGACAACGCCGCCAAACATTTGCCCGATAGACTTGCCCGTTATCCTGCCCATCATGTCCAGGATGGCGAACTCCACCCAGGCCAGAGGGCACCAAAACGCCAGGCCCTGGAGCTTATAATTGCTGCGGTACCTGTATACTTCGAACAAATGCGATTCGAGGTCACGGGCATCTTTGCCAATGAAGTAGGGGATAACAAGCTTGTTCAGTATGGGATACAGATATTCTGCCCTGCTATTGGTTACGGAAATGCCCTCTGCACCGTCTCTGGACCTGACGCGTACAAAGTACTCCCGTCCCTTCTGCAGCAATTCAATAGACTCGACCAGCAGCGGTGAGTTGACACCATCGGCCTGCAGAATAGGTGCGCCGGCGGCTTTCTCCAGTTTTTCCAAAGTGACCTCCGCCGTAAGGCGTCCTACGGAGGACTGATGTGAAACGGATTGCGGTTTGTTTGGGGTGGTTTGGCAGCTTTGCAGGATTGACAGCATACCTGTGCCGGCTGTCAATTCGAGAAAATGGCGACGTTTCATATGCATAATGCACCTCCGGTTTAAATAATGCGTACACTTTCTTTGTTTCAAGTTACTTTGAACCTGAGTAGCCCCGAGGACAGACAAGGGACTAAAACACTTCAAGTATACATTTCTTAAGCAGCGCATCAACGATAAAACGAGCGAAACTTGCCTTTCCAACTAAAATCCTGAGAAAACAATGTCCCCTCTACAGAGAAAAATGTTGCGTGGTCAGGCAGTGCGCGGTACGATTTCATCCAGCCCGGTCGATATTTCTTCGATACAGAGGTCTACGTACATGAGGAATACACAGGGTTTTGTGCCGGACAGCGTAAACAAAACCCAAGGAGGTAAGAAATGGATCGACGAGAATTCATAGGAGCACTGGCCGCGGCGGTTGCCGGCGGGACGACTCGATTGCGTGCGGATTTCGCAAGCAAGGCAAAGGAACAGCAAAAGCCGGAGAAACGGGCTGTCCCAAGACGCATTTTGGGTAAAACGGGCGTCGAAGTGAGCGTTTTGATTCTGGGTGGTGTTGCAGCGATGAAAAAAACGCCGACGGCGAGGTTTCATCCCGCAGAGCTGGCGGACGCCGCACTCGATGCCGGGATT
>CAYGBH010000442.1:0-3602 GCA_964348055.1 uncultured Pirellulales bacterium | reverse complement strand
CTTCTCATTTGCCGGATTCATAAAGACATCGCCGACAATTTCCCATTGCCCGGTATGGTTCCACCACGTGGAAAAGTCATCACTTATCAGACTGAACCTACCTCGTGCCTCTTTTGCGCTAGAATCTACTGCCAAAAGCAAACATAGTATCCCGATGAGCAATAAAATTGCACGGCTCATTTTGCCTTGAACTTTCACAGTTTTTCCTTTTTCAATAATCAATTTCATAGGCGCCACGGACTGCGCATCGACCGGGACAACATTCTATTGGCCTGCTCATCGTTGATGAACTGCTCTTTTTCCGGGTCCCATCTCAGTTTTCGTCCTAACAACATAGAAATATTGCCGATGTGGGCGATTGTAAAGCACCGATGGCCTATCTCCGGCGGGAAGTAGCAGTCTTTACGCGATTTCACGCAATCAAGAAAATTGCGTTGCTCACCGGCACGGCACGTATAGAGATGAATCTCGCTGGGACCAATTACAGAATCCAGGATGGATTTGGGATTTGCCTGCAATGGTGCCCTCCAGCCGCGGTTGCCAATCCAACCCTCGGTCCCCTCGAATTTAAGACTGGGTGTACCGGATGTAACAATCAGCTTAACGTTGTTGGCGTATTTATATTCGATTCTATACTCTTTGGCGGTATCGTAGAGTCCTCCTTTACAGAACACGCCGTTGCCCTCGACTTCCACCGGGCCTGTATGTTCGCTGTCATTTCCCCATTGTGCACCATCGAGCAGATGTGCTCCCCAATCAGTCAGCATCCCGCCCGAATAATCGAGTATCCAGCGAAAGTTCCAGTGACAGCGCTCTTTGGTGTATGGCGCCCAGGGTGCCGGGCCCAACCACAAATCATAGTCGAAACCATCGGGCACCGGCATCGTGGCGGGATTGCCTTGCCTATCCGGGCCGCTCGGCAATTCCACTAATATTGTATGGACCTTACCAATTCGCCCATTGCGCACCAGCTCACACATACGGTGATACACATCAACGGATCTATCTTCCGTGGACCATTGAAAGATACGATTGTAACGTTTCATGGTTTCACACAGAACCCGGCCTTCCTCGACGGTCAGTGTCGGCTTTTCACACTCCACATCTTTACCCGCCTTAGCCGCGGCTATCGAAATTGGAACGTGCCAGTGGTCAGGCGTCGAAATCATCACTGCGTCAATATCATCCCTCGCGATGATTTCTCGAAAATCATTGTAACAGGCGCAATCCTGATTGCCATACTTTGCGTTTACCATATCACGGGCTTTATTGCGATGGTTGGTGTCCACATCGCATACGGCAATAACTTGTGCATCGCTCTGCGGTAGAAAGCTTTTCAAATTCATCGCAATTCCGTGACTGCCGACACCGATAAAGCCTATTGTAATCCGATTGCTTGCAGCAACGCTGCCAGCCTTACCAAGAGCTGATGAATCGACAACATAAGGAAATCCAATCACCCCACAAGCCGCACCTGCAGCTCTTTTCAAAAACCTGCGGCGCGAAATATGCCTTCGTCCGTCCATAGTGTAATCTCCAATGGTTTACTTTATTCTCAGAACGAAAGCAGACACTGCCAGATATACACGTAGCCAAGCGCGTCGATGTCTTCCCACACCTTCTTGATTAGCTCTTTATCTCCTGAAATCTCAGGTAGCTCCTTGAGCTTCTCCTCCCAGGGAATGCAAACACCCGGCTTTCTCTTTGGTTCCTTTTGTTTGGTCATTTGGATAGCTCCGTCAATAATCAACTCAATACACGCCGTATTCGCGGGTGAAGTCCGTCATCGCCTTGATGTTCTCAACCTTGGCATCATCCTGGACAATAGCGCTGGCGTCCATAATATAGCCGCCGTCGCCGGCTACACCGTCAATCACTTTCTTGCAACATTCACGTACCTCGTCGGGCGTACCATTACTCAACAGCCAATTGGCAATGCCACCGCTGATGCAGAACTTATGCCCAATCGTCTTGTGCACCTCGAAGATGTCAGCCTGGTCAACGTGGTAGACGATTGATCCGTCCGGTAGCTCAACAAAGGCATTCAAATGTGCATTCCAATCGCCCTCGGCGTAGAATAGAACCTGATGTCCATGGGCCCAGATTTCCTCGATGATTGGCTTGAGTGTCGGCCAGTAAAACTTTTCAAAATGCTTCTGTGAAATGAAAGGCACACATCCGCGGTGCATCCAGAATCCGATTGGGACGTTCTTTTCGGGGTCTGCTCCTGAAAGGGCCACGTGCAGCAGGTGCGGCATTAGAGCCTCACAGGCGGCCAGCACCTTGTCCGGCCGCTCTATCAGATCAGTAACAAGCCCCAGATACCCCCGCAGCTTGTCGGCGATAATATCGAACGGTGCCTTGAGAATCCCTGAGATAGCTGAGACTGTCCCCGACTCGGTTCTCAGCAATTCGTTCTGCTTTCCGAACGCGTTAAAATAGCTCAGCATCGCCATGCCGCCTTTTAGAAACGACAGGTTGTTTCTATATGATGTCGGCTCGCCCATCGCGCTGACGTCAGCCGAGACACGTGGAAGCCAGACGTTGAATAGGAATCCGGTCGGGTCTTCGATGAGCTGGTCGTATTCGTCCGGCTTCATAAACGCCTTTTCCTCAGACGGCTCGATGTACTGAAAGCCTGTGTCCGGCGAAATGTCGATACCGGGAACCGCATAGTACTTCAGCCCAATAGCCTGAGTCAATCCGGTCCAGACATAAACCATGTTACCAACCACAGCGTCCCAATCGAAATCGGCAGCGCACTTGCGGGCCGCGACAAATGCCTTCTCGAAGTCATGCGCTACCTCCTGGCATGTGTACCCGGCGTATTTGGCCGTGAATTCTGCAACAAACGGACGAATCGGAATCATATCCGGCTTCTCGTTCCGCATCGCCGTAACGTAGCGCTTCAGCCGTTCGGCATACAGTTGTTCCATATCTTTCGCCATCTTGCTCTGCTCCTTTTGGGCAGTATTGACACCTGTGTTGTTAAAGGCTTGTGCCCGAGAAAGCAGGTAAACAAACCGTGATTGGAGTTTTGAGTCTTCAGTTGTGTTACCTGAAGCAGTGTAAGCATACCCGAATCACGGCAAAACGTCAAGCAAGGCTTCTTCTCGTCCAGTTATTCACCAAGCCCAATGATTTCGGCCGGCCCACCGCCTCGCTTCAGCTGGCACTTGATAGCTCCCTTGCTTTCCAGACCGTGCCCTTTCAAAGTAATGTGGTCGACGGTGGGGAGAAGTGCTGTGAACCAGCCATCCGAAAGTTTCGCCCTCAGCGTATAACCGCCCTTGATCCGCTCAAGAGTGGCCTCATCCGGTATCCGATCATTGATACGATGCGGACGATAGAGTGTTACGAATTCCATGCGTTTCTTTTTTCCCGGTGTCGTTGCCGTCAGATGCCATTCGCGCAGCTTGATATGCGGGCGGGGATTGGGGTCGTACTGGTCGGTTTGCTTGAAGGTCAGACCTGACGGTGTGAGAAAATCAATATCGCAAACGACGCCATCGTTTCGGACCCGGATGCTGTGCTGGTTCTGGACGCTAATTTTTTCGATGGCGTGAAGCCAGTATTCAAACGTTGATGGCTCTTTGGCCTCC
>CAYGBH010000441.1:0-3617 GCA_964348055.1 uncultured Pirellulales bacterium | reverse complement strand
CAACAAGCACTTAGTGTATTTCACCGTGGATAAGATTCGACCGCTCGTTGGCGATAAGCCCGAGTGAAAAATACGTTTGTCGTATTGTGCTGCAGTAATTTTGCCTTTTGGCAGGTATCTCGTCGCAAAGTGTTGCTGATGGAACGATATTCAGCCAATACTTGTCGAAAACGGCAAAATCATTTATCTTAATTGCGACGGACAGCCATCAAAGGTTTTTGAGGATTTGCAAATGTATATCATACCGGCAATTGACCTGCGGGACGGCAAATGCGTCAGACTTATCCAGGGCCAGTATAGCCGCCAGATAACCTATCAGGATGACCCTGTCGAGCAGGCCCGGGAATTTAGCTCCGCCGGAGCACAATGGCTGCATATTGTCGATTTGGACGGGGCCAAGGTCGGCAGGCCGGTTAATACCGATACAATATCTGCCATAGCCGCTCTCAAGCGATTTAAAATCGAAGTTGGCGGCGGTCTGCGTGACCAGACCTCTATAACACAACTGCTCGATATGGGCGTCGAAAGGGTTATAATCGGCACAAAAGCCGTAAGTGACTTCGAGTGGTTCAGCCAAATGGCTGAGAAGTTCAGCGGTAAAATTGTACTCGGCCTCGACGCCCGGGGCTCAAAGGTAGCTACTCACGGCTGGACCCAGGATAGCCCCCAGCAACTGTTGGAATTCGCAGTCGAAGCAGCGAAACTACCGCTGGCTGCAATAATATACACCGACATCACCAGAGACGGAATGATGACGGGGCCTAACTTCGAAAGAACAAAGGCGCTTGTCCAGGCGGTAGATGTCCCTGTCATCGCTTCAGGAGGCGTAGGAGAGCTGAGCGATATTAAGAAGCTGGCCGAGCTGGGGGCCGAAGCGGTGATAATCGGCAGAAGTTTATACGAAGGCACATTAAAACTCTCTGACGCTATAAACGCAGTAAAGTAACAAACCATCGTGTCCTTGAGTTTTTTTCCCTGATACCCTGGTCATCTGGTTTCCTGATAAACATCAACAGGGAAAAACTCGGACTTTGAATTAAGCTTGATTTTTCAACCAACGACGTTAGAATGGGGTAGCACGCGTGTAGGATAATTAGAACAGAATGACTGTAAACCTGGACAGCCGTTGTATCAAATCGCGCGCGGCGACTGAAATCTATATTTCAGCGGCGCCCGCCGAAAATGCGCCTCCGCAGGACCAGGCGCAGGAAATCTTTTCCGGTATCCGGGACATACTGCGTTCGAAAAGAGCGAGTATCCTCCAGGAGCGGGTTTTCGCCACTCAAACAGCGATGAGAGACGTCTGCCGGGTGCGGTCCCGGGTATATGGTGACCTTGACGATGGCGTTGCTCCAAGCCTTTTGGTGGGTAAGGAAGGGGCGGTTGGCCCGATAGCCGGCGTGCAGGTCCACGCCGTCAGCAGTAACAGCAGGCCCGAAGTAATCGACCTGAAAGGGAACCTTTGTGGACGAATTTTTCGCGTGCCCGGCCGTGCATATCTTACACTATCGGGCATATCTGACCAGCGGCGCGGGCAGGCCACCCAACAGGCCCAGGCTATGATGGAAAAGGCCGAAGCTGCACTTGGACAATTCGGTGCCGATTTCCTTTCGGTGCCGCGTACGTGGATGTGGCTAAAGGATATTCTTTCGTGGTACGACCAGTTCAATCGCGTCAGAACCAGGTTTTTCACCGAGTGGGGTCTTATCGGAGCCGGCACCCGCCAGTCGATGCCTGCCAGCACGGGCATTGGGCTTGGACCAGCTGACGGCGGCAACTGTGCGATGGACCTGATGGCTGTCCTCGAGCCGACCGATTGCACACATTACCTTCCGGCAGCGGGAAAACAGCATTGCGCGCTGGAGTACGGCTCAGCCTTCTCACGGGCCGCCCGCAGCATTATGCCGGCCGGGGAAACGGTGTTTGTTTCCGGGACTGCCTCCATCAATGCCAGCGGAGCTACCACACATATCGGCGATGCCTTGGGACAGATAAATACCACGATAGAAAACGTTCGCGCTGTTCTAAAAGACATGCGTTGCAGCGACCGAGACGTAGTGCAGGTGGTCGCCTACTGTAAAACGACCGAGGTCGAGAAGGTATTTGACTCGATAAAGGATAAGCTCGCCTGGCCTTGGGTAAAGGTCATCTGCGATATTTGCCGTCCCGAGCTGCTATTTGAAATTGAAGCCACCGCCATGCCAAAAATTAGAACTGAGAATTGATAGTCCTAGTTTCACTTTCTGCATTCTGCATTCGTTCAAAAACGCGCTGGCGGTCCTACGGTCACGAGCCGCGGCATTTGCGAAATGCCACATGCCGATTCCGAGTCCAAGAAGTCGAGGCAGGCGGCCGCCTACTTGGGCTTCCACGCCGGACGACCACCGCCATGACGAGCATGCGTCTCGTCAGTGAGAATCTTTTTGAGATTGGAGCCGTCGGCATCCATGATATGAAGAGTCCCGGGTTTTCCGAAGGAAATGTGATGCTGGAAGGCAATCTTTTTTCCATCGGATGACCAGGCTGGATAAGTATTCAATCCTCCGACAGTCGTCAACTGTCGATTTTTTCCCGACTCAAAATTGTACAAAAACAGCTCGATACTCTGTCCTCCCGGTGCGTAAGAACTGAAAACCAGCTTTTTCCCATCCGGAGACCATGCGGGATAGGTATAAGCAGTTCGTTCTTCCAATAATCGCTGGATGTCTTTGCCGTCTGAGCCCATCACATAGAGCTGAAAATGATACGCTCCGCCGCCTCGCGTCGAGGAAAAGGCAATTCTCTTACCATCTGGTGACCAAGTCGCATCGTTGTCATGGGCCGGGTCATCCGTCAAGTTCTTTTCACCCGTGCCGTCCGGCTTGATCGTGAAAATATCGCCGGTATATCTTTTATTCATATTTCTGGTGAATGTGATTATCTTCCCGTCCGGCGACCACGCAGGCCAGCCCTCATTGCGCGAATCAATTGTCAATTGTTGAACGTTGCTGCCGTCGGCATCCATGACATAAATGTCAGGGTTTCCGCTGCGCTTGGATGAAAACACAATCCGCTTGCCGTCCGGCGACCAAGCTGGACCGCTGTCATCGGCGTCATGGTTGGTGAGATTTTTCGCCTCAGAGCCGTCTTCGTTCATTAAGAAAATTTCATAATTCCCGGTCCGATTTGACGTGATGAGCAATTTTCGTTTCCTGGCAGCATTGTTTTCTGCTCGTGCGGTTAGTTCAAGCGTTGTTGGCACGGCCAGTAGAGCGATCAAGACAACAATCGCCGCCGCAGGCAAACTTGGGTGTCTGTAGAATTTTTTTTCTGGTATTAACATGGTCTTTATCCTTTCCTCAATATTTCTTACCGGCCCGGCTACAGCCAACGATGGAACCGGTCGGGTCGATTTGTGTTCAGCAATTAGTATGTTCACAATTGCGCTGCTGTAATCTTTGACTATAGCGCCTAAGTGAGCGATGGCCATTTCATCGCAGCATTTTTCGCGCTCGGTGCGAATTTTCCTGTTCGCCCACCATACAAAAGGATGGAACCAAAAAACGGCTTGGGCGATTATCTGTAAAATATTGACCGCAGCGTCAAAACGCAGGATGTGGCTTAGCTCGTGGCCTAAG
>CAYGBH010000440.1:0-3619 GCA_964348055.1 uncultured Pirellulales bacterium | reverse complement strand
CGGCAGGCCGAGGGCCAGGCCGCCCAGAAAAGTCTGTCCTATGAGCAGTGGGAGAAAACATTCGAACGGCTGATGGGTATCGAAGGAAAGGTGTTGGATGAAGAGGTGCTGGGGCGGTCGATCCGCAACATCGATTTCTTCACGCGTTTCAAGCAGCGCCATCCGAATCAGCTCGTCCTGCTTCACTTCAATGGCAATGCTCGCGACCCTCGCTATGAGTCCGAGAGGTTCTTCGCGGGGCACTGGATATATTTCAATGGAGCGAAGATTCTCTCCGACGTGCCCGCTGAATACGGCCAGACAGATATCCATGTCGATAAGCCCAACCTGTTCAGGTTAAACATGGGCCGCTACCGTGATCGTAACGAGGATGTTGGCCTGTGCATGCTCGATGCCTATGGTAAGCCGAACTGGCATCAGAGCGAACAGGTACAACTAATCTCAATCGATGACAAGAAGAAGACCATCCGTGTTCGGCGCGGCTGCTACGGCACGGAGCCGCGGGCTTTCGAAGCGGGACGCAGCTATGCCGCAGCTCACATGAGCGAAGGCCCCTGGGGCGAGAAAAACAATCTGCTCTGGTACTACAATTACTCGACTTACTGCCCGCGCGATAAGAACGGTCTGACGTGTGCCGATATACTGGTTGAGCATTTAGCCGAATTGTTTGGGCCGGACGGTGAACTGGCGGCTTTCGACGGCCTGGAATTTGATGTCTTGAAGTTCCGCTGCGGAGGAGCTCTGAGAGGACGCGGCGCGGATTGCGATGCCGATGGCGTAATAGACGGTGGCTTCCATAATGGAATCAGTGCTTACGGAGCTGGCGTGGTTGAGTTCTGCCGGCAATTGAGAGAACGGCTCGGAGAAGATAGGCTCATCCTGGCCGATGGGATGGGTGAGAACAATCAGCGTGCATTCGGTATCCTTAACGGTATCGAAAGCGAGGGTTGGCCGCATTTGCGAGACCATCAGATTCACGATTGGTCCGGTGGTCTCAACCGTCACTTCTTCTGGGATAAGAACGCTCGGCCTCCTGTCTTTAACTATATAAACCACAAATTCAATATGCCAACCGACAAGTCAGGGGTAGTCAAGCGAGCGGATGTCCCCTTTAACATCCACCGATTAGTCTTTGCAGTTGGTGTCTTTACCAATTCAGCGATATGCTACAGTTATTCGCCTGCAAACGACCCTGATGGTTTGTTTGGTATTTGGGACGAATTTCGAATGGGTACAGCCAACCGTCTCGGCTGGCTGGGCAGGCCGCTCGGCCCAGCCGTGCGTATAGCCACTCGCCAGCCGGATTTGTTAGAAGGGAAAGGATACCCCATTGACCAAAATCTGGAGAAGCTTTTTCGGGGCGACGGTATACAATTTCAATGTGTGAAGTCTGGGATGTTAGTGACTACTAAAACGGAGGCCTCAAATATAAGTTTTCGATTGACCAATGTACCGACGAATGGGCCGGATTTATTCGTTCGCATAACCGTACGGGGTGAACCGATGCATGATTATCCGCCGGAGGTCGCCCGCTTAATGTATGTTGGGCTTAGCTCACAAGGCCGGCCGGCCAGCAAGAACGAACGCTTTATGACGTGGGTCAATGGCACCAATTTCGATTCGGGATTCTACTTCTCGAATATCAAGTCAAGCCGCGTTGATCTGGAATTCGTAGTGGAAGGCTCCGAGCCCATCTGGATTAGCCGGATTCAAGCTTACTCTCACCCGGATGTAATGTATCGGGAATTTGAGAATGGACTGGTGATTGCCAACCCGTCGCCGCGGCCGTATGTGTTCAATCTGGATGAACTCTTCCCGGGACAAGCCTTTCAACGCCTGCAGGGCTCTGGCACGCAGGATGTTGTTGCCAACGACGGCTCAGCCGTCGAAGGTATGCTAAATCTTGGCCCCAAGGAAGGCCTCTTTCTTATCAGGGATGCCCAGTAATAATTGTAAATATGGAAAAGTAATTTTAAACAAGTACGTCATGTACTTTTGGCGTAGGTTGAAGGACGTTAGTGGAAAGGTTTAAAGATGAGAGATGAAAGCAAAATATGCGTACCCAAAAAAGAGACCCCGCTCGATGGGGACCGAGTAAACCGACGCGATTTTTTGAAGATAACGGCGCTGGCAACGGCAGGTGCCAAACCCGTTTTCCACAGCACACCTGCGATGGCTCAGGAAAAAGGAGAGCGGCCGACGCAAGCCGGCAGCGTTACGGTGCTCAATCCGCAGAACCGTGTGCCAGTGAGCTTTATTATCGATGATTCGACATGCCTGGTGAATATGGCACACTTCGGCATACCGCATTTCGCCGAGGCCTGGCCCGACAGATACAAGCAGGATTGGCGCAGCCTGCCTCGCGAGATACCGGATTCCTTCGTCCGCAAGTTCGGTGAATGGTGCCGCGAACACAAGGTCAAGGGCAAATATACCATCGTCCCGTATCCCGCCTGCGTCGGCTGGATGGACCGTGATCTACCCGGCTGGTCGAAGAAGGAGCTTGACGACAGTCTCAAGCTCGTCCGCGAGTTAATGATGCCGGATTGGGACATCCATCCCGAAATGATTACCCATACCTGGGTCATCAACATCAAGACCGGCCGCCCATACCCGCAAAGGACCGGCTACTATATAGAGAACGCCGGCTGGAGCCAGGATAAGTCCACCGACGAGCTGGCAGACTATATGGCATATGCCCTGCGAATCCTCAAGAACGTCGGGCTCGACTGCGAGGGCATCACCACCCCCGGCGGTTTTGGCAACCAGAATCGGGACAACCTTGCCAAAGCCACCCTCGAATCCTGCCGCGACGTATTCGAAGCCGAAATCCCCCATTATTTCCGCCATCTATTTACAGATGACCGCAGTGTAGCTCCGCGCGTCGAATATGCCTCCGGCCTGACAGGCTCAAATCCCAAGTGTGTTGTGTCCATCATTGGTTGTACGGGAGACTGGTTCGGCGGCTGGGATGGATTGAGGCCCGGTTCGGTCGACCGGTTCATTACCGAAGACCTCAAAGGCGGGCGGCTGCCGGAGGTCATCGACAAGGGCGAGCCGACGGTGCTTGTCTGCCATTGGCCCGGCATCTATTACAATGGCGATGAAGTGGGCTTTAAGATTTTCAAAGAGGTTGTCCGGCGAATTCACACCCGCTACGACAACCTGCTCTGGATGAAGCTTAGCGAGATATCGCGTTATTGGGCCGCCAAGGAACTAACGCGGATTGACAAAAACGGCTCCCACGTAACATTCAACGCTCCGTTTGCCACAACGCGATTTACAGTTCAGATTAAAACGACTTCGCAAAACGTACCTACACTGACGGTGAACAGACGGGCTGTTCAGTTGCAACGTGTGACAAAACTCCTGCAATTAGAAAGCGGAAAATGGCACGCCGATGGTCGAAACGTTACAGTTTGCTTTGACTTACCGAAAGGCAAATCAACTCTGGACATCTGACGGGCTCCTGCCCCTTGCAAAGGAGCGGGGCGAGCGAAGTTTGCTGAGGGAATGTCCCTCGATACTGTTTTCAGAAAGCAAAGTAAAATTGCGGTTAAGCAGTGTCGTAGGCTCGTTTAGCTTCGTCAGCTATAATCTTCAGTCCCGTTGTAACTGT
>CAYGBH010000439.1:0-3630 GCA_964348055.1 uncultured Pirellulales bacterium | reverse complement strand
GTTTGAAAGAACCGATACCCGTACTCAGGGAAATCAGGCCTTGATGGATCGGAAATGCCTACTTGATGGGACTTTCGGACACAAGCAACGATTACCCACTTGGAAGTAATGGGTTCTTTTCGAACGCTTTCTTACGGCACCCGCGGAGCAAAGCCACGCAACTGATAAAAAGGCCTGTTGGATCAGGCCTTTTTTTATTATCAGCGTTTTCGGCCCATAAAAGGCCAAAATATAGGACGCTCAAAACCCGCTGGACTTTGCATTCTGCCTTTGGTTTTTGCGGTTAAGCCGAAGAATGGATTTGTCGATTAAATAGGAGCCAATGGAGAGTCTCTTTTTCGCTTAAATTGTAAACATTTGTTAGTAGAAGACCTGCACTGTGGAGGATTAAAAAATGCCAGGTGTGCGCAGCTTCACGATTTTGCCGGCACTGCCAGATACTTTAAAAGACCTCGAGATTATCGCCGGGAATATGTTTTGGTCCTGGAACCCCGAGTTTGTGGAGCTGTTCAAACGTGTTGATAGCAATTTGTGGTCGGCCTGCGGTCATAATCCCGTCAAACTACTTGGTAACATTTCACAGGCAAAATTAGAGGCACTGGCTGAAAATGAAGGTTTTTTGGGCCACTTGCGTCGAGCTGGGGAAAAGCTCAAAACATATCTTGATGGGCCGACCTGGTATGAAAAAGTCTGTTCAAAAACTAACAAGCCGATTATTGCGTATTTTAGTGCCGAGTTTGGTCTTCATGAATGCTTGCCTATTTATGCCGGCGGATTAGGAATTCTGGCGGGTGACCACTTAAAAAGTGCTTCCGACCTCGGTGTTCCATTAGTAGGCGTCGGTCTTTTGTATCAGAAGGGATATTTCCGCCAGTTGTTGAGCGCTGATGGTGAGCAGCAGGAGAAATATGTCGAGAACGATTTTTATAGTGTGCCAATAGAGCTTGTAAGCAAAGAAAGCGGTCGGCCATTGACAATCAGCGTTGAGTATCCCGGCAGATGTGTAGTGGCACAAGTTTGGTGTGTTTCTGTGGGCAGGGTGAAGTTATATCTGCTGGATACGAACGTACCTGCTAATTCGTCGGCTGACCGTATGATTACCAGCAGTCTTTATGGCGGCGACCGTGAGCTGCGAATTCGTCAGGAGATTATGTTGGGAATTGGCGGATTAAAGGCTTTGTCTGCTATGGGTATTACGCCGACCGTTTGCCATATGAATGAAGGACACGCAGCTTTCATGGCACTGGAGCGAATCCGTGAATTAAGAAGTGCCGATAATATGACTTTTGATGAGGCTGTGGAAGCAACAAGGGCGGGCAACGTTTTTACTATGCATACGTCCGTTAAAGCCGGACTTGATGAATTTCATGTGGAGCTGATGGATAGATATTTCGGCAGCTATTTCCCAAAGCTTGGCATAAATAGAAATAGGTTTCTATCATTGGGCAGAATGCTTCCTGACGATGATAGCGAGTCATTTAAGATGCCGGTTTTGGCCTTGCGTCTTAGCGGTTATATAAACGGTGTAAGTAAGCTGCACGGGCAAATATCACGCGGGATATGGGGCAGCATTTGGCCCGGAGTACCTGTTGATGAAGTGCCCATAATATCGATTACGAACGGAATCCACATCAAGAACTGGTTGTCGGACGAGATTAATTCTTTATATGAAAGATACCTTGGCCCGAATTGGGCTGATGAGACCATAGACAAGTCTGTTTGGAATAAAGTAGATCAAATTCCTGACGAGGCATTCTGGCAGATACATCAGCGATGTAAAGAGCAGTTGATTGTTTTTGTGCGCAACCGCCTTAAGGCTCAGATGAAACGTAGAGGCACTTATCATACTGAATTGAACCATGCCGAGGAGGTTCTCGACCCTGACGCACTGACTATCGGTTTTGCCAGAAGATTTGCTGGCTATAAAAGGGGCGATCTGTTGCTTAAAGACCCGCAGCGCCTTGTAAAATTGCTCGGTGACCGGGATCGGCCTATACAGATTATTTTTGCCGGCAAGGCTCACCCAAAAGACTCGGAGGGCAAGGACATTATACGTCGCATTATTCACTTCGCTTGCCAACACAGTGTCAGACGTCGTATCGTATTTCTCGAAAACTACGATATTGATATAGCAAGGGTCTTGGTCCGCGGCGTTGATGTCTGGCTTAGCAATCCACGCAGACCGATGGAAGCCAGCAGCACGAGCGGGATGAAAGCAGCGGTTAATGGCGCATTAAATATGAGTACTTTGGACGGCTGGTGGTGCGAGGGTTACACACCTGAGGGGGGCTGGACCATCGGTACAGGCCAGGAGGACTTTGAGGATGCTAACTATCAGGATAAGGTCGAGTCGCAGGCTATCTATAATATATTGGAAAATGAGGTTATTCCATTGTTTTACACCCGCTCGACTGACAATTTGCCACGGCCATGGATACGCAGAATAAAAAATTCCATCAGATGGATAGCACCCCGCTTCAACACGCACCGAATGGTTGCTGAATATACGCGAAGGTTCTACAATCCGGCTGTTGCCAAACACCGCTATTTAACCGCGACAGCTTGCGCCAGGGCCAGGGCGTTCTCGAAGTGGAAGGCCGAGATGAGAGAAGCCTGGCCTGAGTTCACAGTTAAAGATGTGATAATGGAAGTGCAAAACGGTGATGCGAACGAACAGCTAAATCCCAAACAACTACAGCTCAAAGTCGGCTCGCAGTTGTGCGTCAGGGCGTTGGTTAAGCTCGGCAGCGTTAGTCCAAATGATGTTTCCGTTGAGCTTTATCATGGCCCTGTGGATACTGGGGAAAATATCAGGGAAGGTTCCGCTGTGAGGATGGATTATAAACAGGCCGCGGAACAGAAGGGAGAGCATTGGTTTGTTGGCTCAATGCCCTGCAGAAACACAGGTCAATACGGCGTAGCCGTGAGGATTTTGCCCAGGCACGACAACCTGGTGAACCCTTATGAAATGGGCCTGATTCTCTGGGAAACCGCGAACTAACGCTTATTCACTCTCCTTAGCTCATTCACTCTCCTTATTATTCAAAAGTTCGTAAACTTCATCGGCTGTAGCGGCTTTCTCAAGCTCCTGTTTGAATTCTTCGTCCAGCATCAGTCTGCTTATCCTGGCCAGAGCCTGAATATGCGGTCCGGTCTGGTCGGCCGGCGAGACCAGCAGAATGAGAATCGTGACCGGTTTTCCGTCGACGCTTTCAAACTCGATTGGCTCGTGCGCGATTCCGATTGCCATAACGAGTTCCTTCACGGCGTTGCATTTGCCGTGGGGGATGGCGATTCCGGCACCTGTTCCGGTACTTCGCGTTCGTTCGCGGGCCAAGACTGCTTCCAAGGCGATATCTCTGTCTAATAACAATCCGTTGGCATCAAGCAAATCCACAAGTTCGGTTATTACGGCTTCCTTGTCCTTGTTTTCCACTGGAACTTTAACGCAATTTGGCTGCAATATTTGTGTCAGAATCATATCACTTTACGCCGGATACAATATGTCTTGTCAATATTTGCATAAACTATTAAATATACCCAATCATCGACACAATTGCAACATCTCTGTAAAAAAACCATTCCAGACTCCAGACTTCAGACTCAAGACTTGTATTTTTGGTCCCGCCT
>CAYGBH010000438.1:0-3646 GCA_964348055.1 uncultured Pirellulales bacterium | reverse complement strand
ATCAACAACGAACGTTATTCAAAACAAAGCCAAACAAAGCCAAAGTTAAAATAGGCAAAATGAATGTAAGCATAGCGGTAATAAAGGATTATGACAAAAACAACAAACAACCAACAGCGAAGGTTATTCAAAACAAAGCCAAACAAAGCCTGTCCTGAGCGCAGTCGAATGGGCCAATTTCAGAGACAATGGATGTAAACTTTTATGCTACGGAGTATTAAAGGTCGTCGCCCAAGGCGGGTAAAATCGCTTTGAAAATTTATCCGTTCGGTATAGACTGTCCGATTGTACTAAGGAGACTCTAAAGAAATGAGTTAAATGTTATTCTGAGTGGAGCGTTAGCGCCACGAAGAAACTCTTTTACGCAAAGGCCAGATCCTTCAGCTTCGCCTCAGGATGACAAAATGACATTCAGGATAAGATTATGGTTGAATTAAAAGTAGATATCCCTCGAAGGCGGGCGTCTGACAGGCGGATTGAGCCGGCGCAGAGAATAAAGCGTTTGCCGCCCTATCTGTTTGGGCGATTGAATGCGTTGAAACTGTCCAAACGCCAGGCGGGCATAGACATCATCGATTTGGGGATGGGCAATCCCTCCGACCCGGCGCCGAAGATTGTTGTTGACAAGCTGTGCGAAGCGGCCCAGGACCCGCGCAACCACCGGTACAGCGCATCGAAAGGTATTAAGAATCTGCGCAAGGAAATAGCGAAAAAATATGAGCGCAAATGGAATGTGCAGCTCGACCCGGAGACGGAGGTGCTGGCCTGTATCGGCTCGAAGGAAGGTTTCAGCCATTTGTGCCTGGCGATGATGGGGCCGGGCGATACCGCGGTTGTTCCCAACCCGGCTTTTCCGATACATAATTACGCGGTGGCGTTAGCCGGTGCAAATGTTGTATCTGTTCCTTTGGGCAACGACGAAAAATTTGTAAATAACATCGCGATGGTAATTGAAAATCTGTATCCAAAGCCCAAATTGCTGATTCTCAATTACCCGCACAATCCGACTGCTATGACGGTCGATGAAGGATTCTTCGAGCCGGTGGTCGAATTAGCAAAGAGGTTCGGTGTGGCGGTCATTCACGACTTCGCTTATGGCGAGACCTGTTTTGACGGCTATGAAGCGCCGAGCTTTCTTTCGGTCAAAGGAGCGAAGGACATCGGCGTCGAGTTTATTACGATGAGCAAGCCCTATAATATGGCTGGTTTTCGCACGGGCTTTGTGGCGGGCAACAAAGATATGATAGATTATCTTGCTACGATAAAGGGCTATTACGATTACGGCATATTCCAGGCGATACAGATAGCTAGCATTATTGCATTGCGAAGCTGTGACGCCGATATTATCGCTCAAAACCAGAGGTACCAGTCGCGACGTGATGTGGTTTGCGAAGGTCTTGGCAGGCTCGGCTGGGAGGTGGAAAAGCCGCGAGCCTCAATGTTCGTATGGGCAAAAGTGCCGCAAGAACATTCCAAGGGCAAGGGCAGTATTGACTTCGCATTGGACCTGATGGAGCATGCAGAGGTTGCAATCGCTCCGGGCAGGGCTTTCGGTGAAAACGGCGAAGACTATATGCGTATCGCCCTTGTTGAAAACGAGCAGCGTCTGCGGCAGGCGATTCGCAATATCAGCCGATTTGTACGCAAGAGCCAATCGGAAAAATAACGACCAGTGGGGAAGGTTGAGCATCAATAAACCAGTAACTTCGTAAAAGATTAATTTTTTTATCGGGCGTGCACCGCAACAAGCCTGCCCGCCACGGTTCCCGCGGAGAGAGGCGGTTGGCAACGGATTTTTATTGCATAAAACGGTTAAAAAAATCTGTATATCTTATACCGCAAACTCGCCCATAATAAAACTGTTAGGTGGCCGCCATGACCGATTTGCCGTCGACTGAGTGGTAATAACGGCCGAGAAGCTGGAAAAAACTTGACTTTTGCAGGGCAATTTGGTTAAATAATGGTGTTCATATTTGTGATCACTTGGGGATGTTGATACGCAGCTAAATGTTGCCTCAAGGGGAGACGTGATGAAACAGCGGGATCCGAGATTCATCGGATGCAAGGGCATAATATTAGCAATCATAATTATTGCCGGCGGATTACTTGCGCCGGCATATTGCCAATTGCCAGGTATTACGCTTCTTCTTCAACAGACCCCAACTCAAGGCGGCATAATCACTCCAAACACAGGGATTTATTACTATGCACCCAATTCAGAGGTTGCTTTGACCGCAATTCCAAAACCCGGCTATCGATTCGTTTACTGGTTGGGCGATGTGAGCGAACCGACGACAAGCTACACTGTTGTTCATCTTGATGAACCGAAGATCGTTGTTGCTGTATTTGAGCCAATCAATAATGACACTTTGGTTGCGAGCGAGAACCTGCCTTCCAGCGGGGGCGGCGGTTACTATACCGGCGGTGGTTTGTCCCCCAGTGCTACAGATTTTAGCAGGCCGGCAGCAACAATTATGGGTGGTGGTGCAGGACCGAGACTGCAAGGGCCTGTATCGTTATCTTTGCAAGCCAATGATGGAATGGCAGAGACACCGGAACCCGCGACGGGTGTATTGTTGGTCCTGGGCGGCATGTTTGTCTTTGCAAGACGTCGTGCAAAGAAGCAGGCACAATAACAAGCTATTGGTAAAAGGCAGACAAATATGCAATAGCTGTTCTGGTGAACTGTTGTTAGATAATACCGCTGTTTGTTGGCAAAGCTGCAGTGCTATCCTAAATACCCATATAGAGTATTTACACAAAGCAAAACCAACCTCACTCGAATCTATAACCACACGTATCTGCGGTAATAAGCTCAGATTCGGTTCGTGGATATTTTCTGCAATTTAACGGCCGAATCCGGTAGATAGAACAGGAAAATTTGCCGTCGGATTTGCACTTGAGAAAGGGGCAGACATTAGGCAGCCTGCAGCACGCCCCACAACTGACGCATTGACCCTTCCGTCTTTCGCAGACAGGCAATATTGAGGTAAAAATCCTCCTTATCTTAGCGAGCCAGGTGTTTCTTCTTTCATCAGCCATAAGCCTGTATTTTCGAAATAGCATCACCAAAACAGATGCCTTAACAATTACGCCCTTATTATGGCTGGGATTATTTGTCCGACCGTTACTGATTTGGGTAGGTCGTAAGGATCTCAGTCGCAGCTTTGTAAACAGGTGATTGTTCGTCTTTTTCAAGACCGAGAATTTTCTTTGCTATTTCTTTCGCCTCAGTTTTCTTTCCCGTTCTGTCCATTGCCAGCATCTTCACGACAAGTGCGGGTATATGCTCTGGTTTATCCTTTAATATTTCTTCCGCCTCGGCCAACGCTTTTTCTGGTTTGTCACAATCGAGATGGTAGGCCAGAAAACGTTCTAACGCTGCTTTGTAAGCTTCCGGCACGCCTGTTTGCTTAAACATTTTCAGACATTGTTGTATCGCTTCATCGCCCGCCTTTTCATGCCCTAAGTGAAATAGAATCGAACATGCTATCTGCCGCTCCCGCAGGCTTGTCGGAGAATATAGACGCTCCCGCAATTCCAGTACCCGCAGCAAATTGATAAGCATTTGTTCCAAATCAGTTTTGCTCGCTGCCGCCTTGAACAATTTGAGATACTTCGCTACACCTTCTTTCCTGCTCTCGAA
>CAYGBH010000437.1:0-3658 GCA_964348055.1 uncultured Pirellulales bacterium | reverse complement strand
AAGGCCGCCTGGACACTGCCGAAGTTTGCCTCAGAATTGGAAATCAAGTACGGCCTGTCCTGTGAGATACTTCAGGGCAGACCGGAAAGGAGCGGCGAAGGGCGGCACAATATTCCGGGCATGGTGGCTCTGACCGGCGCCGATCTGGCTGTGGTCTTTGCGCGTCGTCGCGCACTGCCGGCTGAGCAGATGAAATACTTCCGTGATTATATGAACAGCGGCAGGCCGCTGGTAGGATTGCGCACGGCCAGCCATGCGTTCGACGCCCGCGGTGAAGGCCCCGATGGTCACCTCGAATGGCCCAAGTTCGACCCCGAGGTGTTAGGCGGAAACTACCATGGTCATCACGGCAGGGGCCCTAAGTGCACCGTTACAACCGCCCCCGGTGCCAGAGCTCATCCGATACTTGCCGGCGTGCGGTTGCCTTTCATGAGCAACGGCTCACTGTACGAGGTGCGCCCGCTGACCGAGTCAACGAAGCCGCTGCTAATCGGCACAATTCCAGACGAAGAGCCTGAGCCGGTTGCCTGGACCAACAGGTACAAGAGGTCCCGCGTTTTCTACACGTCGCTGGGCCATCCGGACGATTTCGAGAACCCGCAATTTCGCCGGCTGCTCATCAACGCCGTGTTCTGGGCGATGGATAAACCGTTGGCAGGCAATCCCGAAGTGCATCGGGATGTGCCGGAGGATATTGCCCAGCTAATCCACATGGCTGGCACTACCCACGATGAAATGGAGAGATTTCAACTGCTGCATCAATTGCAGATGCGCGCGGACCTCGATACTTCGCTGCGTGCCGATCTGGAGAAGCTCCTGCCGATCGTGGATGAATGGGCAAATGGCAAAGACCGAGTTGTGGTGGACACCAGACGCGCGGCAGAAAATGGTTATCTCTGCCGTTTTATCACGAGAAGGGTTATGCCGGAAAGCGAGGGTCCACTCTATCCGCCTGCGGTGTCTAAAGGATCGCTGCTGCACCCGATCTGGTGTCTCTACCGTGGTCGGATGCTAATCTGGCGGGTGATTCAAAGCGGGCCATTGCGACGCGTGAAGGAGAACCGTGATGCCTATTATGACGAGGGTCGGCGCCTGCTCAAGGAGGCACAGAAGGCCTTTCCCGAAAACCGGGTGGTGCGCATGTATTTAGGTGAACCGATTCCCTGTCCTTCGAAGTATGAGGCTTTACCCCAAGCACCCGAATGGGCCAACCTGCAGCGAGAAGGTCTTGAGAAGCTGACCGATATTATCCATTGGTGGATTGTAGAACGACAGCTACCCGACGGCCAGTTCGGCGGCGGCTGGGGAGACGATGTGGAGATGTGGCGATGGTGGACCCCAGTGCTGATTGCGTTTGACGACCCCAAAGTGAACGAGGCGCAAGAGCGGCTCTCTAATGGCATTTTCCAGCAACCGCACCTAAAGGCCGGCTTTACATCGCGCATGACAGATGTGGAGCACTCCAATGAAGACACCACCGACACAATCCTGCCTATGATGCACCTGAAACCAGACGACCCACTATGGAAACAGAGGGCGCTTCAGCTGGCAGAACTCATGCGGGACAGGTGGACCGGACGAAATCAACGCGGCTTCACCCAGTTCAAATCCATCTACTTCAGCGTGGACAAAGTGGATGCCAGACCTGGGCGCGCTTTTGACACCGTCTATCATCCGTCGGCAGTTCAGCCGGCGTTGCTCTATTGGCAGCGCACGGGTGAGCCGGCTCTAAGTTCATTGTTCTGCGACTGGCTCAAGGTCTGGGTGGATGCTGCCGCCCGCTGCGAAAACGGCAAACCAGCGGGCATCCTGCCATCTACGATTCACTGGCCTGACGGCACGGTCACTGCACCTGGACATCCCTGGTGGCAGCCATTCTCACTGGGACATAATGATGCGCTGTATAACTGGCCCGGCGCAACGCGGCTGATGACATCTACACTTGTGCTGGCCTATCACATGACGGGCGACGAGAAGTACATGGAACCGATTCACTCTATGGCAGCCATTCGACTGCGGCATCGGGGCAAATCGTCCGGCTCTAATCCCGGCTCGGAGCAGTGGTGTGCGCAAAACATGGGTCGTTTCCTGCCGGATGCGCTCGCCAAATATCGTTTTCTGACCGGTGATGCACAATACGACACTTTACTGCGTGCCGACGCTTCCGGCTACGTCAAGTATCGGCTAACGGGTGACACCAAGCCGCTTTTATATGAATTGCGCAGAAACGCTGAGGCTTTTAGCTCTAACTGGGAGGCCTATACAAGTGAGATGCGCTGGACTGACCGCGTTATTTCATTCACTCGAAATTATCTGCAATATCTACCGACACCGACGCCGCCTTCGCCTTCTCCGGAAATCCTCTACAATACGGCAACCGGCGACCCCGGCAATCCGTTGGTATTTCCGCTGAACGCGGTTCGCTGGCTGACAACGTCGCGTCAGATTGCATCGCTTGTTACCGATAGCAGCAGCGACCGATTCGAGGCGGAGCTATTCCATTTCGGCAACAAACCACGTACGATGGGTGTGGAGCTGTACTTGCTAAAGGCCGGTCAATACACTTTCAGACTCGTCAATAAGACCACGAGCAAAGCAATCAGCAGTCAACCGGTGAATGTCGGGAGGCGGCGTACCAGCATCCAGTTTGAATTGCCGGCCAAGACGTTATGTATTCTGAAAGTCCAACCCCGGGAAAAATAACACCTGTATTCTTTCATTTTTAGTCTATATTACCTGCATTAGATTCGAGATAATTTTATCTGAAATTTCATTTATTATCTGTCAACCGGTTGGGTATGATGAACGTCTATAGTGGTAGTGGAGCAGACAGCCTTAATGGAAACCACTGACAAAAGCTTAATAGACGCCCATCGTCAGGGCGATAGAACGGCTTTCGGCGAGCTTGTACGCCGATACGGGGATAGCGTGTTGGGATATTTGATGAAAATGAGTGGGAATCGGGAACAGGCCGAAGACCTTTTTCAGGAAACTTTCAAACGTGTGCACGAAAAAGCCCATACATTTCGCGGCACCGCCTTTAAGAGCTGGTTGTTTACGATTGCGACGCATGTGGCCATCGATGGTTTGCGCAGGCGAAGACGGCTGCAAGTGGTATCGCTGAATCATAAATTAGATTGTACTAATAGCCGCGGACAGGAGTCCGGTGCTGTTGTTGTGGCGGATAATTCGTATGAACCTTCGCAAGAGGTGATAAGAGCCGAGCAGACCCGGCAGGTACGGCAGGCTATTGAATTGCTGCCCGCCAAGCAGCGGGCGACGCTTATTCTGGCATACTATCAGCAGCTTAGCTACCCGCAGGTGGCCGAGGTCTTAGGTTGTTCTATTGGGACGGTCAAAATACAAATGTTCAGGGCGCTTAGGACGCTAGCGCAAAGATTGCCTGATATTTCGGGAGGCGAGAAATGAAGCCCACCTACCCAGAGGCTTGTCCGTCGGGCAGGCCTCATCTTACAGAACGAGAGCTTATCGAATACGAGTTCAAGCTGGCATCGGATATCGAGGCCGAGAAAGCCGCCGAACATCTGGCTGAATGTCGCCAGTGCCGTGAGCATCTCGAGCAGCTTAAGCGCAAATTCGCGGCGTTGGATTTGCTGCGTGAAGAGATAAAAGTTTCTGATGACTTGATTTCGCAGGT
>CAYGBH010000436.1:0-3664 GCA_964348055.1 uncultured Pirellulales bacterium | reverse complement strand
TTAGACAATCGTCCTTCCTGTCATTCCCGCGAAGGCGGGAATCCAGGAATAAAACTTATTCAAGATAGCTTATATATTTATTCAAAGTCCCATAACGCAGCTAAGGAAGGTAAAACGAAATGGAAAAAGCAGAATTGATAAGTTCTGTTGAACTGCCAGGAAGCTTCACGGATGTTCTATATCTGACAAATCAGAGCCAGGTACCGCCTGAGGTAAGGCGACTTCTGAAGCATCAGAAGCTTTCTTGCCGCATTCTTCCAATAGAGAAGTTTTTCGAGGTACGTGATGGGTTTGATTTGATAGGAACCGTCATTATCGACACAAAGGACCTTGACACATCGCAGCAGCAGAAACTGGCCCGAATAATCGAATCGCTCGAAATGGAAAATATTGGCGTGATTTTGCTCACTGACCGGGTGGAATTGCCCATAAAAAGTTTCTCTTTAGCACCGTCGAAGGCAAGCTTTTCTATGACCAGTACAGTCAAGTCGGTCTCCACAGAAGAGCTGTGGATCAGAATCAGCGCCAATCTTGCCTACCGTAAGAAAAGTTCCGGAATTACGCTAAAGCCTGCGGCTCCGCCAAGGCATACAACAGGAGTTTACAAGAATAAACTGGCAGAGCAACTTTGTATGACTGGAGCGCTGGTGGACAACCTGGCGGGACAGCTTCGTTTAGCTGGTCTTGTTCAGCAGGATTTTCTGCCCACTCAACTGCCCAATAGCGATGAAGTACGATGGGCCACAGTTTTTTTGCCGGCTGAGTGGGTCTCAGGCGATATTTACAATATCGTGCGTATCGACGAGCAGCACATAGGCTTTTATGTAGCTGATGTAGTCGGCCATGGGATGCCTGCCGCACTTTTGACAATTTTCTTAAAACAGGCCCTGGTTATGCGAGAGACCATCGAGGACAATTACCGTATATTCTCACCGGCGGAAGTTATGAAAAACCTCAATGTGCGAATGGCTGCCCAGAAACTTTCCGGCTATCAGTTTGCCACCTGTTGCTATTGTCTGCTGAATACAAAGACACTCCAGTTGACCTATGCCCGTGCCGGACATCCCTATCCGATTCTTATCAAGCCCGACGAACAACCGGAACAATTACAAATACGAGGCTCGCTTCTGGGAGTTTTCGAACAGGCTGAATATGTGCAGCAGACTATACAGCTTCAACGCGGTGATAAACTGCTGCTGTATTCCGACGGCGTGGACCCTTTCATAGGCAGGCTCCATGAGCAAAGCGGTTTTGGCTTTGACGAAAATTTTTGGAAAATCAAAGATTTGCCGATTGTTGAAATGATGGACGAATTTCATACGCTTACGCAGGAGCAAGAAATCGACCCCTCTGAGGTTGACGATATTACAATAGTTGGCCTTGAAATCCTGCGGTAGATTCAAGACACAGCCGAGAGTCAAGTTTTTGTTCTTTGGTCCTTAACACTTTAAGTAACGACCTTAATGCCGTAAAGTTGACAGAAAATTCGCAATTGTCTCGCATAGTTGCCATAGAATATAATCTGGTGCATACCCTTGACATCACATACGTCGTCTACCTCGTTGATTGTCATCTCTATGTTGGTGCGGCAGCCGCCGGTCTGAGGGACGCCCGGACAGCCCACCACTTTTCCACTATAAATGTGCATTTGAGGCGTTTTTCCTGAAAGATACTGCGCCATTGTGACTTCTTTTCCGGCGCGCCAGAGGACTCTGGGGACACAGCCCCAGCCCGCTTCACAGTGACTCATTAAGATGTACGGTTCGGCAGGGGCGGTTATACCATTGAGCTTAGAGGCACAAGTGCAATGGGCTCCGAAATAATAATTTTTCTCCGTCTCCATAGAAGCGTTCTGCTGAAATCCAGGTTTATCGAAGAGCTGCTGCACTAACATCAAGGTCAGCGTTGCATTAAGGTCAGCTTGACAACCGGCGGCTATTCCTTCGTCCCTCAAACTCATAAAGCCCATACAAGGCGGCGGATGCTTGCGCGGCTTTCTAAGTCCGGGCAAGCAGTCCATCATGATAGCATCGGCCTGCTCTGTTTTAATGATCCGTTTGAGGACGAAATACGTTTTTGCAGCGTCGAGAATATCGGCTTTGGTGGGCTGGATTACCTCTTTCGCATTGTTCTGATACGCGTGGGCCAGCTCCTTCACTGCATCCGTGGCTTCAGTGCGGCTGAACTCCTCAAAAAACTTTGTCCAAGGGATAGTCCGTACCGCGGTCCCAAGATGCGGCACTGTTGTTTCCTTGGGCTCTGAACCTGCAATGTTGACAATGAGGCTCTGGCTCATCCAGCCTGCAGTTTTTATCATCTTCATACCGTCTTCAACTGCATTAAGATTATCCAGCGAATTTACCAGATACACACCAGACTTTTGGCGTAGCTGATTAATGTGACCAACGAGCAGGATGCCTAACGTAGTAAGTATGACCGTGGGGATTCCCACTTCTTCAACGATACGAGTAACGTGCTCAAAATGGCTTTTCTTGAACGGTATAAGAAGCAAACCATCAGGCCTTGTCTGTTTGACTTCGTTGATAAACCTCCTTACGCTCTCTTGGTCATCAAGCGGCCTGTCGTTCATAGAGATGCGCATCCCCAACTTTCGCCCGATCTTTCTGATTCTGCTTGTGTACTGCCTTTGACGTCCTTCTGCATCAAAACTCGAGCCCGGCCAGCTATAATAACCGACTTTTCTTAGAGACTCAGTTGGCGGGTACACAAAAGCGCCACGCACGGTGGCAGTTGTCTTTGGTCGGGCGCTGTTCTGGACAGAAGCCGCAGCGCCAAGCAACTCCTTAGAGCTCAGTGAAATGCCCGCAGCAGTGCTTCCCATCGTTTGCAAGAAATCCCGCCTCGATATTTCCAACGCTTTTGCTGGTTGTGACTGTTTCATATCTGCTCCTTTCCAGTTTCACCGGCATAGTCCGATATTGTTCAAAAAATCAGGCTTGTTTACAAGATAAGTTGCTGATATTTTAAGAGATTGCAAGCTATTGCGGAATTGTTTTTTTCACAAATTGCGGATATTTCTCTACAAACCCCAGCGGACATTTCTAAAATGGAATTTCTAATGGATATTTGGCGGGGTCCTTGTTTCGCGGGGGAAATTGTTTGCAAAAACACCTTTTGCAGATATACTTACTCAATTGTGTCCCGTGGCTCATGACCCGAGCAACGAATCAAGAAAGGATGCGGCGATGGCAGAGAAAGATACCGATTTGCAGAAAATAAAAAATCTCATTGAGATAATGAAGCAAAACGAGCTTCTCGAAGTTGAAATAAAGCATGGCGATGACAAAATTTTTCTGAAGCGCGGTCAAGCTCAACCTACCTTAGGCCCAGTTGCAACCACTACGACGATGACCAAGCCGGAATCCGGCGCCGCACCTACTGTTTCCGAAGGTATGGAGGCTTTGGGCCGACCTCCGGTGCCGGGCCCAGAGGATTTGGTGGAGATAAAATCACCTATCGTAGGGACTTTCTATGCGACGCCAAGCCCTGATTCTGAGCCTTACGTTGAACCGGGCTCGACGGTTAAGCCGCAGACCGTCGTTTGTATAATCGAGGCAATGAAGGTAATGAATGAAATAAAGGCCGAAACCAGTGGAACGATTGTTGAAATACTCGTGACCAATGGCCAGGCTGTTGAATATGG
>CAYGBH010000435.1:0-3670 GCA_964348055.1 uncultured Pirellulales bacterium | reverse complement strand
TTAATGTCATTACGATTGTCATCCCGCCTTTGAGAGAAAGGGGAGACGACATCTTATTACTGACTCATCATTTTCTAACTAAATTTGCAGCCGAATCAGGTAAACTACAGCTCCGATTTTCCGATGAAGCCTTGCAAAGTCTTCGCAGCTATAACTGGCCGGGAAATGTAAGAGAATTAGAGAACGTAATCCAGCGCCTTGTGGTAATGACCGATGGGGATCTTATAGAGGTTCCCGATTTACCGGATCTTTGTCGTTTTTCAGCTCTTCGGAAAACGGGATTCACCCGAACTCTCGCCGAAGTAGAGGGCGAATACATCACCAATGTTCTGGCAAGTGTGGACGGCAATAAAAGCCGCGCGGCAAAGATTCTCGGCATTGACCGCAAGACCCTGCGTGAAAAGCTCAAAAGGGCCGAGCAGTCTCCATCCTGAATTGTCGTCCCTGGAGCATTTCTCCCCAGTGGTTCGAGTCTCCCCGCTTGTTTGCTGTTTGTCATCAGGTACGGCGGTCTAATGAACCTGGTCGCGTCAAAAAAATTGATTTCGTCAAATTCCTTTATTCTGTTCGATTAGGTGCGAGATTCCATCGTTGCACCCCTTTTCAAACCAACCATCAGTAACGATATTTTTCTGTTGTTCAACAGATGGTATAGTTTTTGCATCGCCCTTAGGCAATCACGAAGCGCATAGTAAGGAACAAGGTATGCCAGAAAATATGAAATACTTTGGGCTATGTATGAGTTGCAGGAATGCCTCGTCCTGTACGTTTCCGCGAGACCCTGATAGACCGACCTTTTATTGTGAAGAGTTCGAGATTGAAAAAACCTCTTCGATAATACCACCAGGAAAAGAGCCGCCGTTAGCGACAGATTCTGCTGCTAAGAGCAAGGATTCAACCAAATTCGCTGGACTTTGCAGCGATTGTGACGGCCGCCAAACCTGCGGCTTTCGAAAGCCTGAAGGGGGCGTCTGGCATTGTGGGGAGTATCGATAGAATGAAACAAGACACCGCGTTCTCAAACAAAATAAACATCTACTCACAGTAGAGGGATCCAAAGAAATGGATTCGAAAGATGTCTTAAGAATCCTGGAAAAGCATACTGAGGATAGAGGCAGACTTATCGCTATTCTCGAAGAAATCCAGGCTGAATATGGCTATCTGCCCGAAGAATCACTGCGCATAGTAAGCAACGAGATAGGCCGACCTCTGGTCGATGTATATGGCGTTGCTACGTTCTATCGTTCGTTCAGTTTAAAACCTCGAGGCAAGCATCTTATCTGTGCATGTCTCGGTACGGCCTGCCACGTTCGAGGTGCGCCGCGGGTTGTCGAAGAGTTCGAGAGGCGATTGAGAATCAGAGCCGGCCAGACGACTGAAGATAAGGAATTTACGCTGGAAACAGTGAACTGCTTGGGGGCCTGTGCTCTCGGACCTGTTGTTGTTCTCGACGGCTGTTACTTCTCGAAAGTCAGAAAATCGAGGGTTAGTCAGCTATTAGATGATGCCCTGAAAGGATCTGGCAAAATCGAGATAGGAAAGGATAAACGAATCTTCCCCATCAATGTAAGCTGTCCCCATTGTAATCACAGTCTGGAAGACGAGACCTTTACCATTGACGGCTACCCGTCAATCCGTGTAACCATATCCTCTGACCACAAGCAAGGTTGGCTTAGGCTTTCTTGCCTGTATGGTAGTTACAATTTTGCTTCCGAGTTTGACGTCCCCACAGACTTGGTAGTGGGTTTTATTTGCCCACATTGCGATGTGGAATTTCCCAGCACATTGGACTGTTCGGTGTGCGCTGCGCCCATGGTGCCAATGCTCGTAGACGGTGGGGGTATAGTGCAGATTTGCTCGCGTCGTGGTTGTAAGAACCATATGCTGGATTTAGTTTAACTAAGATGAGGCAACAAGGTGTTAAGATTATCTTCCATAAATGAGCTAAAGAAATTACAGAAGGCGCTTCTTGAGGCCACTGATGAAAGCATTCCTTGCATAGTTATTCCCACAGGGACATGCGGCCAGGCTAGTGGAGCCAGCGACCTTGTCCGTGTGGCCAAGCGAGAGATTCTGGCAAAGGGCCTGACCAGAAAGGTCCGCCTACGCATTACCGGATGCCACGGATTCTGCCAAATGGAACCCTCTGTACTTGTCGAGCCCCGCCGGATCTTTTACCCGAAAGTCGGCCTCAAAGAGATGGAACGTATTGTCGAGGCCGCAGCAAGGGACGAAGTGCTTACTGATATTCTTTTCGCGGATCCTGAAACCGGCAAGCCAGTGGAAAGCCAGGATGATGTACCTTTCTTCAATCAACAGGTTCGTAGACTTCTTGCTTGGAATGAGAAGGTAGATCCTATCCGCATTTATGATTATATCAAAGCTGGTGGATATTCGGTCTTGGACAAAGTATTTGCCAAGGGCAACGCCGCTTGGATGGTGGAAGAGGTCAAGCATTCTGGATTGCGCGGCCGCGGTGGAGGCGGCTTTCCCACAGGATTGAAATGGGAACTGCTGGCAAAACAGCCAAACAAGCATGGCAAGTTCCTTGTATGCAATGCTGACGAGGGTGACCCCGGTGCGTATATGGATCGTAGCGTACTGGAAGGAAACCCACACAGCATCATCGAAGGGATGGTAATCGGTGCCTATGGGATTGGGGCCACAGAAGGTATAGTCTACGTTCGCAATGAATATCCGATTGCTGTCAAGCATTTGAATATCGCGTTAGGACAAGCAAGGCAGCTCGGCCTTTTAGGAGAGAATATTCTTGGAACCGGTTTTTCATTTGATATCAAACTGGTCAAGGGAGCAGGCGCATTTGTGTGCGGTGAAGAGACTGCGCTGATGCGCTCTATTGAAGGAAAGATGGGTGAGCCGCGCCAGCGACCGCCGTTCCCGGTGCAGAAAGGTATTGATGGCAAACCTACAGCGATTAACAACGTTGAGACCTGGGCGAACATTCCGCTTATCTTCAGACTTGGAGCCAAGAAGTTTGCAAATATAGGTACCCCAGGCAATAGCGGCACAAAGATATTTAGTCTCGTTGGCAAAATCAAGAACACCGGCCTTGTCGAAGTACCAATGGGAATGACGATCAAGAAAATTGTCTACGATATCGGTGGCGGCCCAGTAGGCAAGGCTAAGATAAAGGCGGTTCAGACAGGCGGACCGTCCGGGGGATGTATTCCTTCCGATATGTTTGACTTGCCCGTTGATTACGAAAGCCTGGCCGATGCCGGCTCGATTATGGGTTCTGGCGGCATGATTGTTATGGATGAAAATACCTGCATGGTTGACGTCGCCAAATATTTTATGAATTTTCTGAGGGATGAATCCTGCGGCAAATGCTTCACCTGCCGAAAAGGCACACAAAGAATGTACGAGATTCTCGACGATGTCTCAAGAGGTAAAGGAACACTTGAGCAATTAGACCTTCTGAAAGAATTAGCGGAGGTAGTAAAAGATACGACGATGTGCGGCCTCGGACAGACAGCGTCAAATCCCGTTTTGAGCACCATCCGTTACTTCCGTGATGAATACCATCGGCACGTGATTGATAAAGAGTGCAATGCTTTCGTATGCGGAGATTTGGTGGGTGCGCCCTGTCAGACCGCTTGCCCACTGGACACCGAGGTTTGGCGTTATGTTGCTTTAATTGAAAAGGGTA
>CAYGBH010000434.1:0-3683 GCA_964348055.1 uncultured Pirellulales bacterium | reverse complement strand
TGGTGCACGTCATCGACGCCGTGTTGGTGCCGGAGGAAACGCCCAGTGCGATTGATATGGCCTCATTCGAGGTATCGGCCAGCGGTGGTGGGCGCGTCATAGTGGCCTGGGTGACGGCCATGGAGTTGGATAACGCCGGGTTCAACATCTACCGGGGCACTGCGTCGGATGGGCCGTTTGCTAAGGTCAATGCCGACTTGATTCCGGCCCAGGGTGACGAGGTGTTTGGTGGTAGCTACAGCTTCGTCGATACGCCGGGACGGGGCATCTTCTACTATCGCTTAGAGTACGTCGACCTGTCTGGCGCAAGCGACTGGCTAGAGCTGGGGCTGGTCGAAACAGGACCAGCCATCCGCAGACCTCTCTTCCGGCCAAACATACCTGAATAGAACCTAGATCAACTGCCAGGTTGCCCGCTCCAGCGGGCAACCTGCGCTTAAGATTGGAAAAAACCGGCGTTCAGAAAAAAGTCAGTTGAAAAGCGGAATCTAGAGTAAAGAGCAAAACCTGCCGAGGTTAGAATTGGAGAGCCAACGGCATATGAGAAGTAAGAAGTTCATCGCGATAGTGACTGTAGGTTTGATTGCTTTATGTAGTCTCCGGCCTGAGGTGATCGCAGCTCAATCCCAAACTGCAAGTAATATGAGCATTTTATCGACCGGAGACCGCGAGCTCGTGCTAGAATTAACCGTCCCTCATTTCCAGGTAGAAACAGTTGAGTATGCGGGCCAAACCTACCAGCGTTTGTCGATTCCCGGCATGGTCCAACGCAGTGTGCCAGGCACGCCTCAAGTCCCAACCCGCGGCACGCTGGTAGGCATTGATACGCCTGAAAATGTTTCCGTCGAGGTCCTAGACTCTGATTTCGAAGTTTTGAGTGGCTATCGGCTTTATCCCACCCCGGTCTTGAACGTGGAGGGCGATATCCTGGATGACCCAGACCAGGTTCTCCTTACGGAAACACTTGCGCCGGATGCAGCCATTTACGCCAACGACGCCTTCTATCCGGCTGATTTGGTCGAACTTGGTCAGACCGGTTACATGCGTGATCAGGCCGTGGCCCAAGTCCAATTCTACCCGGTCCAATACAATCCGGTTACCGGTGAGGTTCGTCTTTACCGGCGCCTGGTAGTGCGGATCTCGTGGCCAGACTCGGGACCAAGTGCTATGGCGGCTAACCGTCTGGTCAGTCCAGATTACGAGAATCTGTTGAAGGCGACCTTGTTGAACTACGATGTATTAGATCGACCAGATCCGGTCGACATACCTCCGCCGCCCGATCCAGATTCAATCGGTGTCACCGACACAACACCTAAGTTAAATATCGAGGTAACTAAAGATGCTGTATATCGCCTTACCCCGGCCGACCTGGCTGGAGCCGGATTTCAGCTAGCCGGGGTCGACTCGCGTACCATCAAGATCAGTAACCGAGGCAATGAGGTTCCCATCTACCTCTTTGACGGAAATGGCAACAATCTATTTGATGGCAACGACTATCTCCTTTTTTACGGTACCGCACTCATCGATGTTTACACCACCGCAAACGTCTATTGGTTTGAAGCTGGGAGTGTCTTTGGCGCCCGGATGAGTCCTAAGAATGGCAACGGTAGCGCCATCCCAACCAGTTTTCCAGCAACACTGCACGTTGAAGAGGATAGCTACTTCTGGTCAGGTAAAGGCTCGGGAGGACTAACTGAGGATCACTGGTTCTGGGGAAATCGTATTACTGCCCCAAATTCGGGGTCCTACACCCTTAACCTCAACAACATTGCTAGTAGTAGCGCCACACTGCGGGTTAGGCTAAAGGGTCGCACCGCCGGTTCGCACCAGACTGAAATCTATCTCAACGACAGCCTGGTCAGCACCCAGTCCTGGAGCGGTCAGATCGTCAAGGATCAGTCTAGTACCGTTACCAACCTGCGAAATGGAGACAACACCGTAAGGATCAAACCGACGGCAAGCGGCGAACAGATACACGTGAATTGGATTGAAATAGACTACTCGGACACCTATGTGGCCGAGAACAACAGCTTGTTCTTTCGAGCACCCTCGCCCGGCAGTTATCAATTTTATGTGTCCACCTTCACCAGCAATGATATCAAGGTATTCGATATTTCTGATCCGAACAACGTGGCCATTATTTCAAACGCCACAGTCAGTGACGTAGGTACTACTCATACGGTTACGTTTAGGGATAGCGCTTCAACTGACACGCGCTATCTGGCAACCGCTGACTACGCGTTGCCTGATAATATGGAGATGGATCAGGCTTCTGACTGGAAAAATGCTAACAATCGGGCTGACTATGTGATCATTACCCACAAAGATTTCTTGAGCGCAGCCTCGACTTTGGCTACTCATCGTCGCAACTCGGGATTGGAGGTCATAATTGTCGAGGTTGAGGATGTGTATGATGAGTTCAACTACGGTATCTTTAGTCCAAAAGCTATTCGAGATTTTCTGACACACACCCTGAGCTGGAATAAAGTTCCAACCTATGTGTTATTGTTAGGTGGGGCCACTTATGATTATCGTGACCTGCTTGGCTTCAGTAGAAAGGATTATGTCCCAACCCAAATGATAGAATTGGACTCAGATGACCCGTATCAGGATTTAAACATTTCAGATAATTGGTACGTGCTGGTCCGCGGAACAGACGTATTACCTGACATGTATATCGGCCGTCTGGCAGCTCAAAGCAGTTCAGAAGCCGACGAGATGGTAAACAAGATCATTAGCTACGACCAGAATCCACCAGCCGCCCCTTGGAATCGACACGTTCTGTTGGTAGCCGACGAAGATAACAGTAATCCGCTTAATACAATCACGTATGAAGCAACCTCTAATTCACTAGCCGACCGCCTCCCCGATGACTACACGGCTAACAAAGTCTATCAGAGCCAGATTCCAGACCCCAAGGCGGCAATCATCGACGATCTTACCAATACCGGAAGCATTCTAGTCAACTATGCCGGGCACGGTAGCGTGACCGCCTGGACTTCAAGTATCCTGAACGAAGCTGATGTCCGGGCACTGACCAACAGTAGGTGGCCGGTCGTGAGCGTAGCTAACTGCCTTAATGGGCTTTTCACTCACGAGTTCTATTCTATGGCTGAAGAATTCCAACGTCTTCCGGACGCGGGGGCAATAGCGGTCTGGGCACCCAGCAGCATTGGCTACCCCACAGGACATCGGGTTATGGTGGAGCAGTTTTACGACGCGATTTTCAAGCACAATCGGTATGAGCTGGGTGCAATTGCCACAACTGCAAAACTTGAGGCCTACCGTCTCAACAACGAACTGGATATGCTGATCGAGACCTATGTGCTCTTTGGTGATCCAGCTCAGACCTTGGGTGTTACTCAGAATCAGGTATTCTCAGAGAATGTCTTTTTGCCACTTGTCGTTAAGTAGAAAACCGGGTAATCTCCCTCATTTGTCTCACCCCATTAACATCATTGCCATTAAATTGAACCCGTAAATGGCAATAATATCATCGATGTCAGCGGGTAGGAGCACGTGAAGTAAACTAAACGCGCGGACTTGACGAGGTTTCAAGTGCGTCGGTTACCGGGTTAGAGCTTCATAAAGAATCAGATACATCGCATGCGACCAGAGGAGGGGAACCGCAATCGGACCGCGGCGCGCCACCCACTTGGCGTAGTAGTCGGGGGCGATCAGGT
>CAYGBH010000433.1:0-3693 GCA_964348055.1 uncultured Pirellulales bacterium | reverse complement strand
TGCGACGAATCGTCCGATGATTTCACCAATAACAGCGGGAAAACAATATCACTGATACAGCAGGGCAGCCAGACGGCCAAGAACAGAAATCCGAAACTGCCCACGGCTCTCAAGACTGTGATTTGCCCGCCCATTGCCATAAGCATATGGAACGAGGAGGCCCACGTGCTGAGTAAAACGTGGCCTGCGTGCGGAAATTTTGTCTTCGGCCTGAAATACGCTATCAGCACACCTGCTATAGCCGCGGGTATTATTATCTGCCAGCCTTCGATGAAACCGATGTGTGCGTGCTCGGCGAAACTTGTATGTTCGTAGGCGTGCACGTGAACATGCATATCCAAAAGCAGTTCGCCGATGTAAGGGATCAGCGAATCGCTCAGGGTTGCGACTCCCAGCGAACCGAAAAATCCAACCAGCAGGACGGTAATGAATTTCCGCTTTTTCGTGTGGAGCTCAAAAACCGAAGCGGTCACCATTGCGCTCAATACCACGTGAGCGGGGTGGAATACGTAGAACATCCTGTGGCTTATATTATGCTGGAGATTTCTAAACAGCAGCATTAAAACGATGCCGGTAAAGGCCCCGAACAAGGTGAATGGGGCGTGGGTCTCCAATTCTGCAAAAATAATTGAAAGTCTTTTTCGCATCTGTGGTCTCTCAAACCGGCAAATGTCGAGATTCGGTTTTGACTTTTCAGAGCATTTTACGTTTCAGCAAATAAATTTGCAACTAAGTTGCAAATATTTTTTCGATTTTTTTACTTCTTTATTAACTGACGGATTGTCCGGTGGTCGACAACTCGACAACCAGCTACTGTCTTTGTGGGACAAAAAGCGTTGCAGATTTGGGTCTGGATGGGTAAATTAGTGCTCTGATCTATCGGCAGGATACTATCGGAAGAGTCGATTACGGCATCTTATAGTAAAAAATAGGCACAAGCGATGAAGGTTTTAGAAGCAATATCAGACCTCGAAAAAATAAAAAAAGGTTGTGTGCTGACTGTTGGAAATTTCGATGGCGTGCACCTCGGCCATCAGGAAATCTTAATCGCCGCCAAGCAAACCGCAGCAGAAAGGCGGGCAGAACTGGTCGTTATGACTTTCGAGCCGCACCCGCTTGCTATTTTACATCCGGAGAGGGCCCCTGGCATTCTAACGCCATTGGAGCTGAAAAAGTATCTTCTCGCTGAATTCGCCGTAGATTGCCTTTTTGTTTCAGAAAGTACTCGCCAGCTTCTAAAGCTTTCACCGCAGGATTTTGTCCAGCGGTTTCTGGTTGAAAATATCGGGCCCGGCGTTGTGGTTGAGGGTGAAAGTTTTAACTTCGGCTCCGGTCGAACCGGCGGTGTGCAAACGCTGCAGAAGTTGGGGGCCGAGAAGGACTTTGAGGTTTCCATAGTCCGGGCCAAAGAGGTTAAACTCTCGACCGGCAAAACGGTTGCAGTCTCAAGCACGATAATTCGTGACCTGCTCGCAAGTGGCAGTGTGGCCGATGCCGCGCTTACCCTGGGCAGAGCTTATCGGCTGATTGGTCAGGTTATTCCCGGAAAGGGCAAAGGAAAACAGCTGGGCTTTCCAACATTAAATATGCAGCCGATCGCCCAGCTTGTCCCCTCAGAAGGTGTATATGCCGGCCTTGTCGAGATAGGTGATAATTTTCAACAGGTTTGTTCAACTGAAGAAAAAATTCCAGCCGTTTTTAGTATTGGCAGGTCGCAGACTTTTGGCAGTAACAATCCACTGGCGGTAGAAGCTCACATTCTGACTGACGATGTCGGCGATTTGCACGGCGAATGGCTCGCTATGGATTTTATAAAACGCCTCCGCGACCAGCAGAAATTCGAGACCGATGCGGAGCTTTCCGCCCAAATCGCAAAAGACTGCAAAAAGGCAAAAGTAATTTTAGATATAAAGAATACAGAAATTTAGAAAAAGTGAAAAGTAAAACAATCGCAGAAGAATTAAAATTTAGATTTGCCACAGAAAGTGACGTTCCCTGGCTTGCGAAGATGAATCAAGAACTTATTCAGGATGAGGGACATCGCAATAAAATGACATTACGTGAGCTTGAGCAAAGGATGTCGGTCTTCCTTCAAAAAGAATACAATGCTATTATTGCCAGCTTGGGTCAGAACGACATCGGCTACGCTTTGTATAGAAAAGACCCGGAGTGGTTATATCTGAGGCAGATTTTCGTAATAAAGACAATGAGACGCAAAGGCTTCGGCCGAAGATTTATAGAATGGCTGAAAAATAATCCATGGAGAGATTGCAAAAGAATCAGAACGGACGTTTTGGTCGGTAATGTAACCGGAATTGATTTCTGGAAAGCCGTGGGATTTAAGGAATATTGCATTATCCTGGAAATGGAAAACTAACAAAAGATAACTGATGAATTTCATAAAGGTTTAGCATGGTAAGCAACGACGATTTTCAAAAAGCAGTTGAGTTAATCAATAAATCCGGCAGTGTTTTGATTACGACCCATGCCCGGCCGGATGGTGATGCCTGCGGCTGTCTTGTGGTAATGGGTGATGCGCTGGTTGCTCTGGGTAAAAACGTTAAGTCCCTAATGCTGTCAGAGATTCCCGAATGGTACGAGTTTATATTTGACGAAAGGGTCCCTCTCTTCGGTAAAGATGTCCAGCTCGAAGAGCTGATGCAAGGGCGGTTCGGCCAGTTTGACTTGATTGTGGTTATCGATACCAACAGTTACAGCCAGCTGCCGAAGTTCGACGAGTATCTAAAGCAGGCCGGCAAACCCGTCCTGGTAATCGACCACCACGTAACCGCCGATGGCCTCGGCGATGTCGAGCTGGTCGAGTCGGATGCCGCCGCCACGGCCTTGATTGTTTACGATTTGTTAAAATATGCCAACTGGCCCATAACCGAAAAAATGGCTGAGGCGCTCTTTGTGGCGGTGGCTACCGATACTGGCTGGTTCCAGTTCGGCAATACGGACAGCAGGGTCTATCGCGACTGCGCCGAGCTGATTGACGCCGGAGCGAAACCAACGAAAATTTACGAAAATTTGTATCAGAACTTCTCACAGTCGCGGTTCAAACTGATGGCCGCGATGCTCAACACGCTCGAATTGCATTTTGACGGTCGATATGCAGTACAACACGTGCGTCTGGAGGATTTCGAGCAGACCGGTGCTGCATTCAAAGATACTGAAAACTTAATTGACGAGTGTCGGCGGATAGGCACGATCGAGGTAGCGGCTCTGTTTGTGGAATTGAAGGATGGCTTGGTCAAGTGCTCGTTGCGAAGCAGGGGCCCTGTTGATGTTCGCGAGATTGCACAGAAGTTCGGCGGCGGCGGCCACAAAATGGCCGCAGGTATCCATTTACCCGGACCTTTGGAGGAGGCGAAACAACTCATTTTTGAGGAGGTCGCAGCTCGGCTCGGTAAATAGTAGCTGTGCAGACAAATTTCTGTTCGGTGTGAAAATTAAAAAAGCAAAGGTTGAATAATCTAAGAAGAACTGGAGGTATTATCATGAAAAGACGGTCATTCTTGAAGACAGTAGGTAGCGTTGCCGGCGGGTGCCTCGTCGCTACCGGCGTGAGTTCATGCGCATCAAGCTCGGATTCAGGCCGAGAGGCTAAGAGGATTGGCGGATTGCCCCAGCGCGTGCTTGGGCGGACCGGCCGGAAGGTTTCCATCGTTGGCTTTCCCGGACTGGCGCTGG
>CAYGBH010000432.1:0-3699 GCA_964348055.1 uncultured Pirellulales bacterium | reverse complement strand
GACACGATAGTCTTCAAGGCATTAACAAGAGAAGATTTGCAGACTATAGTTGATTACGAACTTGCCAAAGTATTCAAGCGGCTGACCGACCACGGCTTGAAACTGGAACTGACCGAGCAGGCCAAGGAATTTCTCATCGATAAAGGTTACAATCCTGAATTTGGAGCCAGGCCCCTGCGACGAGCGATAGAGCACTATATAGAAGACCCGCTTTCGGAAGCTGTTCTGGCAGGCAAATTCAAAGACAAAAAGCTTATCAAGATTGACGTGCAGGACGAAGAACATTTGAAACTTGAAGGTGTTGAGCTGCCCGAGCCGAAGCGGCGTAAATCCCGAGAAGTCGAGACCGCAAAATCAGAGTAGTTGCAATATTGCTCTCTACCGATTGATAATGTTTGGTAACTGGTTATTGGTAACTGTAATTACCATTTAACCACTTATCGAGACTTTGCCGTTCTGGACCGGTATTTTACCTTCCGCGAACAGTTTTATGGCCTGTGGATATGCGATACATTCCTGCTCAAATACTCTGGCTGCGAGGGTTTCAGGGCTGTCTTCGTCTTTGACCTCGCAGGCTCGCTGGACAATTATTGGCCCTTTATCATATTCATTTGTACAAAAATGCACTGTGCAGCCGCTTACTTTGCATCCTGCTTTTAATACCGCCTCGTGGACATGATGGCCCCACATGCCTTGTCCGCCGAAGCTCGGCAGCAGGGCGGGGTGTATATTCATCACGCGATTTTCGTATCGGGCGGGAATTTTCCAGAGGCAGAGCCAGCCGCCCTGGATGACGAGGTCAACGTTTGCAGCAACGAGTTCTTCTTCGATTCGTTTGCTGAATTCATCGATGTCACCGTAGTCTTTTTTGCGGATTATTTTTACGTCCAGGCCTGCGTTTTCCGCCTTTTCGACGCCGGCGACCGTCGAGCGTGAACTTATTACGACAGCGACTTCGGCATTTAACCTACCGGCATTTATATATTCGAGAATGTTCATCAATGTTGTGCCGCCGCCGCTGATTAGAACGCCGAGTCGAATCGCCTTCTTATGACGTTTGGCGTTTAGCTTATAGCGTTTAGTGTTTGTTCTTTTGCTATCCGCTATTTTTGCTTCGACGTCGCGTTCGAGATTTAAGGCCTGGTTTACGAGTTCATCGGTTTCTTTATTTTTATCCCTTGTGATGTGCCGGACTTTCCAGTTTTCGAATTCACCGAGCAAATCGACCGCTTGCCGGAAGAGGGGCCTGATTTGCTCACTTTTTACCTTGTACTTGCCGTTAATCTGTCTGACGAGCAGCTCGCTGTCACTGAAAACCGTTAGCTGTTCAGCACCGATACGTTTTGCGGCTTCGAGGGCTTTGATGAGAGCGGTATATTCGGCTACGTTGTTCGTAGCCCGGCCTAAAAAAAGGGCTTTCGCTTGTAAATAACTTCCAGCCGAATCGGTCAAGGTGAAGCCGGCAGCGGCTGGGCCCGGGTTGCCTCTGCTGGCGCCATCTATGTGAGCGACTATCTTATCAGGCAAGGTATCAGCTCCTCAAAAATAAGACTAAAAATGTAAAGCGAAAAAAATTTGGATCCTTCGGCTTTGTTTCCATCTTCGCTAAAGCTGCGATGGACAAGCAGGACAGGTTTTCGAGCTCTGCGGTGTGGTTTTACGTTTTTAGCTTAACTTTCCTACACATTGTCAAGCACGAGTATCCTTGTGCAATTGGGGCAACGGATTATATCATCTTTAGTCATAAGCAAATTAACACACTCAGTGGCAATATTCATAAAGCAGCCCCCGCAGCTATAGGTCCCTTTTTTGTCCTCTTGCTGCTCAATTACTGCGACAGCCTGGCCGTCGTACGTTTCAGTTACGCGTTTGAATATCTCCAACGGTTTCTCCGGTATGGCCTGTGCAGCTTGGTCCCATTCAGCCTGGATTTCAACAATTTCGGCCTCGTATTTGCCTGCCAGCGCCTCGGATTCTGTTCGGGTCTGCTCGAGCTGTTGTTTTTGCTCATCTATTTGCTCTTGCATTTCTTTGCACTCGGCTTCGTCGGTATCAATATCTTTCATCAATTCCAGAATTTGGGTCTCGATTTTGGAATTGTCGGCTTTGGTTGTATTGAGCTGAGTGAGGACTGCGGCATATTCTTTATTTGTTTTTGCGCTGTTGAGTGATGCTCTTAACCTGGCTATCGTTTCATCTCTGGTCTTGAGTTCCAATTCCAGGCGGTCGAATTGTACTTTGGTTAGCTGAACCTCTTCCTTTTTAGCTTCGAGTGCGTTTTGAAGGCTTCTGATCTGATTTTCCTGAATAATTACGTTTCTTCTACATCTTGTAAGTTTTGCCTTTCCAGCTCGCAGGCGATTTTCAACACTTTGAAGTTTTATCAACCCATTTAATACAGGTCCCATTTATGCTCCTTCGTGCCTATTATGAATTTTTCAAAACCTGTATTTTATTAATTATGTTCCTAATCTGCAACAAAAATTTTTCTGTTTTTTCTTTCGAGGCTGCTGCTTGTATAATTGCCTTATCGTGAAAGAGCTGTTGAAAAAACTCGTTCAGGCTGACACTACGCCCGAGAAGGGCGAATTAGCCGCAGCAGAGATAATTGCAGCCGAGCTTGGCCGCTCAGGCATAGATTCCCGAATAGATAGCTGGGACCGGAACAGGGCGAATATTATCGCACGGGTAAAATCCTCAGGGCGCAAGGCCGCGCTGCTGTTTGCCTGTCATCTCGATGTTGTCGGCCCCGGCGAGGCGGCCTGGGAAAAACTCCCTTTTGGTGCTGTTGAAAGCGACGGCAAAATCTACGGCAGGGGCTCAGCGGATATGAAGGGAGGTATCGCTGCAATCGTAACCGCTATCCGCCGGATTGTCGATTCCGATATAAAACTGCAGGGCGATATTATATTTTTTGCCGCTGCTGGCGAAGAGACCGATAGCTGCGGGGCCAAAAGATTTATTAGCGATAGCGGCCGGCTGCCTGAACTTGTCGGCGTGGTTATCCCTGAGCCGACGGATTTTGAGGTTGTAACCGCCCATCGTGGAATGCTGTGGCTTGAAGTTACAACCAAAGGCAAGACCGCTCACAGCTCGACGCCGCACTTAGGCGTAAATGCGATAACTTCAATGCGGTCTGTTCTGGATGAGCTGGAAAATTACCGCCGCGTCTTCTTGTCCCGCTGCCCCCCCTTGTCTTCCTTCGTAAGACAGGAAAGGGGGGAGACGCAGGGGCAGGCGAAGACAAAAGCGGGGGCCGAACCCCACAAACTGTTGGGCGAGTGCTCTATGAGTATCAATACAATCACCGGCGGCAAAGCGCTTAACGTTGTGCCGGATAAGTGCAGCATCGGGGTAGATATTCGCACTTTGCCAGCGCAAAACCATCAGGATATTATTACCGATTTAAAAGAAATCTTTGCGAAGTTAAGAGCCGACAATCCCCAATTCGACGCAGAAGTTTCTATGTTGCGTGAGGTACAGCCGTTGGAGACCGATTGCGACTGTGATTTTGTTAAGGACTTTTGCTCGGCTGTACAAGACAGTAAAACCAAGGCCGTCGGCTTTACCACGGACGGCCCTTATTTTGCTTCATTAGGTGCACCGGTGGTAATCTTTGGGCCTGGCAAGCCGTATCTTTGCCATAAGAGCGATGAATATATCCAAATCAGCGATGTTGAAAAAGCGGCAGAGTATTAC
>CAYGBH010000431.1:0-3702 GCA_964348055.1 uncultured Pirellulales bacterium | reverse complement strand
GAAACAGCCCGATACATAACCCAGCAAAGATGGCTGTGTCGGCTATTTTGAAATAATATAATTAGTCCTGCCAACGTCCTAAAGAAATTCAAGGTCGCCGAATACCATCAGCCGTTCATCACCAACGAGCAATACGAACGAATTTTAGCTACGGCAACGCTAAAACAGAAAGATGTAATTCAGTATGATATAAGTACGTATGCAGAGGTGAAATTAAGAATGAACCAGGCTTATAGAGAACCAGTATATACCATTGGAATCGTTGCTAAAATGTTGAAGGTTTGCCCTGCTACGCTTAGGATTTGGGAAAGAAAAAAGTTAATCAAGCCGGCACGCATTGGTAAGAACAGATTTTATTCCAAATGCGATTTGGATAGACTGCAAGATATAAAGGAGTTACTCCAAAAAAAGCGTATTAATATAGAAGGCGTCAAAAACATCTTACACACAACTCGGTGCTGGGAAGTAAAAAAATGCAAGCGCAAAGAAAGAGAATCGTGTCCGGTATACATTAAGTATGGCAAGGTTCGATGAGAGTTTATCTATAGTTGAAGCTTATTTTTTTTGGGTCTACCTGTAAACAAGATTTATAGGTAATTTACTAATGATATTGAAACATCGGGCTTCTTACGCTATAATGCTAAAAAGTTTATATAATGAATTCTACGCTGAGTAAACGAGGTGTTTAAGGTGATTGGAGTGATGAAAGAATGTATGAAAAGACACAGATTGTGCCCGCTAATGCCAGTAATACTTGGCGTCATCTTCACTGCTGGGTTACTTCTTAGATGTTAAAGTAATCAGAGGGTTATGGATGGTATTATCAGGACTCACTATTTTAATGGGGATTTTCGGGTTTATAATCATGAATATGATGAAGAGGATGTTCTGCGAATCAGAAGGACACACCAAAGCATAGAAACCACAGAAAGAACAGAAAAAGCCCGACATAATTCAAATCGAAACAGGAGACTATCAAGGAGATTATCATGAACAAATTAGGTCTACATTTTTCCATTGAAGTGGAAGGAACGGAAAACAGATGTCCTATCGGGGAAGCCATCGGCAACAGGAATATGGCAGAAGGTAAAATACCAGTCCTTTCATGTGAAGGGGCTTGTATTAGAGGAGAAATTGCCCGTCTTGCTGCCAATATGGTTGCAAAAGAAGAACCTTTCGCTCGTGGTTGCCACGGAGAATTTTTGTCCGTACCTGACTCAGCTATGGCTCAGTGGGTCAAAAAGGCCGGGAAAGTGGTGCTGATAGATGGCTGCTTCCTTCGGTGTCACGGCAGGATTATCGAGAACCTGCTTGAGAAAGACAAGCTGGTTCAATTCGATGCCCTTTCTGTTTACAAGAAATATACTGATGTTTTTGATATCGGCGACGTCCCAGAAGAGGAAAGACAGCAAGCCGCCAGGCAGGTTGCTGTTAGCGTTCTGGCCGCGCTGAGGAATGGAGACTAATATGGGTTGGTTTGAGGATGTTTTTGGCAAGTGGGTAGTGAGAATACGCTGGTGGATAATTTTTGCCACTCTATTCATTGTCTTTGTAGCAACAAGCGGTCTGCGGTTTTTGACATTCAGCGATGATATGCGCTCTTTCTTCAGCGAGGACAATCCTCAGTTAAAGGCTTTAGAGGCCTTAGAAGATACATACCTCAAAAATGAGCAGGTTCTTATTGCTGTCGCTCCTCGTGATAGCAATGTCTTTACACACGAGGCTCTCTCGGCCGTAAAAGAAATAACAGAAAGAACTTGGAAAATTCCTTATTCAAGTCGGGTAGATTCCGTCACTAATTTTCAACATACCCGGGCAGAGGATGATAATCTTATTGTTGAGGATTTGGTTCAAGACATTAAGAGCCGAAAAATCCTGCTGCTGCTCCATAAACAGTTCCAAGGCGTATTTGCCTGGCATCGGCAAAAGAAGTGATTCTTAACTAATGAGTAGAACTGAGGGCAAAGATTACTCCTATGATCCGATTATTTTTTGTTAAGGATGGATGCTTCGCTTTGCTCTCCGTAACCCACGGGATGCCTGTCGGCAGGAGTCCTTCGGACAGCGTGACAGCTTAAAACCAGTCGGTTCGAGTTAGCTAATAGTCCTTGAATTTTCTCATCCAGCCCGGCCAGTCACTCGGCTGAGCCCCACCTGCCTTTGTCCAGAAGCCGCTCGTGTCGTACGTTCGGTGCCATTTGAACGTCCACAACTCTTTGATATCCACGGCTCTGACGGACCAGTCAAAAAACGCGTGATTGATGGTCCCGTTGTGCCTGTCAATGGCAAAATGCATCATTTCATACGCGGCCCCCAGCCACTGACCATTAAAATCAGGAGGCCTAATCCGGTTGGACTGAGGATTGTTATTTTGGTAGAAAGGCCCCCCTCCCCGCCACATGCTATCACCGAAAAGCGGGATTTGATTAGAACCTCTGACGTCTATGGTCTTCCAATTCCATTCAACGGGGCGCTGTTGAATGACGGTCTGTCCAGGGCGCGCATTAAAGATCCAGCAGTTCGCTCCGTAGCTGCCTTCTTCCTGTCGGCTCTCCATTCCGCCTGTCCCCATTATATAGGTTCTATCGAAACTCCCATGGCTTGGTAGATTAGGCAGACGCTTCTTGGCCGTAGGGCATATCAAAATCCCGGCCTTCGTTCTGTAATAAGGGCGCAGCGGCAGTATCCAATTCCCCCGCGGCCAATCGCTGGAGCCCTGAGCCTCCATGCAGAAATACCCATTGTTATCCTGGCAATAGATATTCCAAATCTGTGCCCACTGATGCAGGTTCACCCGACATGCAGCCGATCGCGCCTGTTTCTTTACCCGGTTTAGTGCCGGCATCAATATGGCCATTAATAACGCAATAATGGCAATTACCACCAGAAGCTCTATCAGGGTAAAGCCCCTTGATTTATTCATAATAAATACCTCCCGCTTCTATCAAAAATTCGCTACTTACTTGCTTAAAATGCGCTAACCCGGCTTTCTTTTCCCTCAACTTCGTGTGTTCCCACTGTCTTAGCATACGATCACACATGTTCGAGCGAGGAAGACATAGCCCTTTCTCCCTTCTGAACGATTAATCCAGCTACGGGGTTCCAGGAATTTTCCTTCACATATCATTTATCTCAGCCGGGATTTCCCATATACATTTCACGGAAGTATGCCTGCTTGCCACAAGCCTCATAGTACAAAGATTTCATCTCAATTCCAACAGTATTCCGGCGGTCTCAACATGCCCTGCCGTACGAAAACACCCCAAAGACCCGGCAATTGCATCCAGAACCTGTTTTCTCGTGTCATTTGAGCACGCCGCTACTGTTGCCCTCCTTTCTCGAACCCGGTTTTCAGCAGTTACACACATCATCACAGACCCGTAGATATTGCCAAAAAACGCCTCACGTCGCCACTCCGCGTTTAGTACAATAAGGTTTTCGAGGCGGTAAAACGCCTCGAAAAGCCTTTATTTATTCAATCCCCGGTGTCAAAAAGGAAGAGCTAACAACATTTTCGAGCTGTCAGCCCACGAGCCTTTTTTACCACAAAAATACCTATGGTTTCACCGTTATTTTGTAGATGCGAGCATCGTCGATCAGACTTGACCTGTCTTTCCCTCGAGCGTATAATCATTTCTATGGTTATGAAATCAAAATGCCGATTAGTCGCTGTTTCACGGGTTACAGCCAACGTGGGCAACC
>CAYGBH010000430.1:0-3715 GCA_964348055.1 uncultured Pirellulales bacterium | reverse complement strand
GGCTCGGGACTGGATGACAGTGGCCTGCTGCACGGCAAAGAAGGCGATGACAATATGTGGCTCAGCGATGTTGCAGGGCCGCAGCCGACCTGGATCGAATTTCAGTTCGACAAGGTTTACAAGCTGCACCAGCTGTGGGTTTGGAATTCTAATGAATTCCTGGAGCCTATGATTGGCTTCGGATTCAAAGATGTTACCATTGAATATTCGGTCGATGGCACCAACTATACGACACTGGGTACTACCCATGAGTTCGCCCGAGCGCCTGGTACGCCCGATTATGCACACAATACCACTGTTGATTTCGGTGGTATAGGAGCAAAGTATATCAGGCTCACAGCCAATAGCAACTGGGGAGGAGTCCTGAACCAATATGGTCTCAGCGAGGTCCGCTTCTTCTACATACCCGTCCATGCAGCAGAGCCCAGCCCGGATTCGGGGGCAACAGATGTCTCTATTGGTACAATACATGAGCCTGCCGATGTGACCCTTGCCTGGAAGGCCGGAAGAGAGGCAGCTAAGCACGACGTGTACTTCGGCTCTGACTGGCAAGCTGTGATAGACCGTACTGCCGCCGTTACTACCGTGACCGAAGCCAGTCATGGTCCCTTAGCACTCGATTTAGGCGAGACCTACTACTGGCGGGTCGATGAGGTAAATGAAGCCGAGACCCCCGCAACCTGGCAAGGGCCTGTCTGGGACTTTACGACACAGGAATATTTTATCGTAGACGATTTTGAGAGCTACAATGACCTTGACCCCACTGACCCCAACAGCAACAGGATATTTTTCACGTGGCTGGACGGATACGACATCCCGACAAACGGGTCTCTCGTTGGTTATGATATGCCTTCTTTTTGCGAGCAGACTATTGTTCACGGCGGCGAGCAGTCGATGCCGCTGTTCTACGACAACTCCGGCACGGCAAATTATTCAGAGGCTACCTTGACGCTGAGTTCCGGGCGGAATTGGACTGTAAGAGGTGCGGGAGCATTGTCGCTGTGGTTCAAAGGCAACCGGGTAGCCTTCGTAGAGGAACCGCCCGGCACATTTACTGTGAACGCCTCAGGCACAGATATCTGGGATACGGCCGACGAGTTCCGCTATGTCTGGAAGCAATTTTCGGGCGATGGCGAGATCATTGCCCAGGTGCTCAGCGTGGAGCAGACGGACGATTGGGCCAAGGCAGGCGTGATGATACGGGATACGCTGGATGCTGATTCACCTAATGTGTTCGTAGCAATCACTGGTGGCGGGGGCGATGGCGCAACTTTCCAGCGGCGTACTGCTCCAGGTGGTAGCTCCAGTTCAGCGCGTACACTGGTTGGCATATCGCCGCCTGCTTCTATCAAGCTGGTGCGTAAAGGTAGCCTATTCACCGGCTATGTCTTCCTGGACGGCCAGTGGCAGCAGGAAGGCCAGTTGGTTGCGGTTACGATGACGGACCCGGTTTATATAGGCCTGGCGGTGACCAGCCATGCGGCTGGTGTGACCTGCGAGGCTGTATTCTCCGACGTCCAGATCACCGGTGCGGTCAGCGGACAGTTCACAGAGCAGGCTATTGGCGTTGATATGCCTTCTAACAGTCTAGCTCCGATGTACGTGGCTCTGGCTAACAGTGGCGGTACTCCTGCAGTGGTGTACCACGATGACCCCGGTGCGTTGCAGATAAGTGACTGGACGCAGTGGCTTATCAACCTGAAGCAGTTTAGTGATGGCGGAGTTAACCTGACCAATGTTAATACGATTTCTATTGGTTTCGGCGATAAGAACAATCCGCAGCCTGGCGGCTCAGGTATGATGCTCTTTGACGATATTCGACTGTATCCGCTTCCATAGCCGGAAGCTGATTAAACTGGCCCCCATTGCTTCTTGCGAAGCAAGATATGGGGGCTTAGCTGATGTAGCAGATTTGTTTCAGTTCGGGGCCTATGCCGAATCAATCGGTATGGGCTCCGTTTTGTCTTCATAAGAAAATACAGTTAAGTGGGCAGACACTTACGAGAAGACCTCTCACGCTCGTTTCGAAGGTCTGCGAATAAAAGATTTGACCCTTGTCGAGTTCAGTGTGCCCCCGCCGGCGACAAGCTGGGACTTGGCTGCGGTGGTGGTGAGAGGATAAAAATAACTCATAGTAAGATAGGTGGTACTCGCAGAGACGCCCGCCCAATCAACGACAGCGGATTAACTGGTCGGCGTTAAACTCGAGGTTAGGAAGATTTGTTTTTAAGTCCTCGATAAAACGTGAACCGTCCTTCCAATAACCTGCAGTGGGCTTCAAATCAGCGCTGAAACCGGCAAAATAACGGTTTATACTGCGAATCAGAAGCTCCCTGAGATACTTGCTGACCATTGATGCCAGCGACACCGGTAAGAATCGCTCATCGGCACCGACTACAAAATGCAAACGCATGCCTCTGCCATCAGTCTGCAGTTCATAGCTGCTGGCTGTTGGGCTCTCACGGAGAATTTTCAATTCCATATCCGGGAACATCCGCTGCAAGTTTTTCCGATAGCGAACCCGTCCTCCCTGCCTGTCAACCATGATTTGCAAATCATCGTCTGCAAAATTATCAAAAGCTTCCTTTATGAGTCGTGAGGTAGCGGTAAAAAGCACGCTGGCTTTGTTTTTGACGCTGCTGACCATTTTGTTGTAATACGCAACGTCCAGGCAGCAGCTTTTCAACGCCAGCAATTCAATGCCATTCGAGGTCAGGTCATCAGCCAGCACCGCTGAGGCAATTGCCTTATCAGCAACGTGGGTGAAAATTGGCTGATTTCCGGCATCTTTATACCAGGGATAGCCACTTAAGCGCTCAAGGCAAGCCGGACACAATAGTTCTATAAGCTCAGTCAACATGGCTGGCTCTCTACCGAGACATCTGAAAGCCGTTAGGACCGTCCGTTCCAGATGCTTGAGTCCCAGAGATTTACTGTAGGCCTTTTTGCTGTCGGCGATGAGCAGTCGTCCCGCAAGTCGTTTTCGCCTATTGGCGACACTCCTTCTCAAGATCTGCCACAGGTCGGAAGTCAAAAGGTGATGTGGAAGCGAAAAAGTGCTCGAGGATACGACCAACGGCCCTAAAATCGGCCCAAAACCGGCTTCATCAATCCCTACCAAAACTACCATCCCTGGGTTCCTTCTTTTCGCTATTCATCCGTGTGCGTTGCGGACAGATTCGCTCTTGCATTATACCATCTCAATGACATCATAGCTGTTGCCGTTCCCAAATCAATAATTTTTTCGACATTTGAGCTGAATCTTGCCCGATATCAAAAAAACGGGGCCTATACCAAATCAATCGGTATAGGCCCCGAATTAATGAAAATCTGCTATATCAACCTTGTAATTTTAATTGTCACTCATGGCGCAGCCGGTGCTTGCGGTTCTGAAAGCGGATATAATCCGATATCGTCAAGGTACACTAAACCTGAACCGCCGGGCTGCGGATTAGCCTTGTCGCCGACGCCAATAGAAATCGTATTGACATTGGTCAGGTTCACGCCGGCATCACTGAACTGCTTGAGGTCGATAGACCACTCCGACCAATCACCTATCTGTGTTGCACCGGGGTCATCGTGACGCACCACAACAGGAGTACCGCCGCTGCTGGCTACAGCCACATACATCGACTCAGCATCATTAGAAGGCATATCAACGCCGATGGCCTGCTCGGTGAACACTCCGGTAACCGCGCCGGTGGTCTGGACGTCG
>CAYGBH010000429.1:3476-3724 GCA_964348055.1 uncultured Pirellulales bacterium | reverse complement strand
GCAGGAGCGCCTAATTGCAATTGATATGGGAAATGTCGGTTTGCGCAAAGGACTCAAATGCTGAGAAATAATAGCACGACAGTTGTCTTGCTCCAAATGCTTGCTATCTGTGTACCCCTCTGTGCCCGGCAGCGTCCGGGACAGGCGCGCTTTGCGCAATTTGAAACGCCTGGCAGGTATAAAGCTAAGAATAACATTGACCCGCTGGTGATGGCCGTTGGTGCCGACACCCAGGCCGCCCTGATCAC
>CAYGBH010000429.1:0-3466 GCA_964348055.1 uncultured Pirellulales bacterium | reverse complement strand
TCTCTTTTTGCCCAGCGTCGTCCTCCACAGGACACCTCACGGTGGGGCCAGACACCTTTTGGACAATTTGAAAGCAATAAGAAGTACACTGGGACGAGCAATAATCGTATCGATACCCTGGTGATGGCGGCCTTGCGCAAGCAGGGCATCAGGCCCGCGAATCTGTGTTCCGACGAGGTCTTTATCCGCCGCGTGTATCTGGATACGAACGGCTCGTTGCCGGAGCCTCAGGAGGTACGCAGTTTCTTGCAGAACCGTCGTCCTCGCAAGCGTGCCGCACTGATCAATGCCCTGCTGAGGCGGGATGAGTTTGCCGACTATTGGTCGTTGAAGTGGTGCGATCTGCTGCGGGTCAAGGCGGAGTTTCCTATCAACCTGTGGCCCAATGCGGTGCAGGCTTATCATCGCTGGATTCACGATTGCCTCCGGTAGAATATACCTTATGATCAATTTGCCCGCTAGTTGTTGACTTCGAGCGGCAGCAATTTTCGCGTGCCGCAGGTCAATTTCTATCGTGCGATTCAGGGGCAGGAACCCTCCGCCATCACGGGTGCGGTGGCCCTGACGTTTATGGGGGAGCGCCTGGAAAAATGGCCCGAGGCCCGCCGTTCCGGTCTGGAGGCTTTCTTCTCGCGTGTAGCGTACAAGACGACGGCCGAGTGGAAAGAAGAAATCGTTTGCCTGGATCCTGCGACAGCTGACCCCTTGAAAGCTGTGTTTCCCGATGGCGTCACTGTGCAGATCCAGCCGGGCCAGGACCCCCGCGCGGTCTTTGCCGATTGGTTGATCACTCCGGACAATCCGTGGTTCGCACGCAATATCACCAATCGTATCTGGGCCTGGCTGCTGGGCCGAGGGATCATCCACGAGCCGGATGACATCCGGCCGGATAATCCTGCCGTCCATCCCCAGCTCCTGACCTATCTGGAAAAGGAACTGGTGAAAGCAGATTACGACCTGCGGCATATTTATCGCCTGATTCTCAATTCCCGCACCTATCAGCAGTCCTCGATTCCACGCAGCGAGCATCCCGATGCCGAGGCCCTGTTCGCATATTATCCGGTGCGTCGGCTGGACGCGGAAGTGCTGGTCGATGCCCTGTGTTGGATTTCCGGAACCCGAGAGAGTTATTCTAGCGCTATTCCGGAACCTTTCACCTTCATTCCCGAAGAAAATCGATCCATCAAGCTTGCGGATGGCAGCATCACCAGTCAGTTCCTTGAAATGTTCGGCCGTCCGGCCCGCGATACTGGCCTGGAATCCGAACGCAACAACCAGCCCACGGACGCACAGAGGCTGCACCTGCTGAATTCCACCCACATTCAAAACAAAATCGAACGCAGCCAGCGGTTGAGCAGACTGATCAAGACCGCCAAGGGAAACCGTCGCACGCTGATTAACATGCTCTATCTGAACATTCTTTCGCGTTATCCAACGCAGCCTGAAGTAGCCGCTGCGGAAGCTTATTTTCAAACCAAGGGAATAAACACCAGACAGGCCACGAATGACCTGGTATGGGCGTTGATTAACACGAAGGAGTTTCTGTACCGGCATTGAGGCACTACAATAAAATCTATTTATATTAAAATGCCTATGAAAGGAAACGGTCATATGAACAAGCAACAAACAACAAACTTTATGTCTCGGCGTGAAGCCCTGAAACGAGGGCTTCTCGGAGCGGCCGGACTGGCCCGCCTTACGTCTGGCGGGCTGGCCCTGACCGGTTCTTTCAGTCGACCGGCGAGGTCTGCGGCTCTTCGTACAAAGGCCAGGTCGGTTATACAGATATGGATGTGGGGCGGCCCGTCCCACCTGGACACATTCGACCCCAAGCCGGACGCGGGCAACGACTATTGCGGCCCTTTCAGAAAGCCGATCCCCACCAATGTGGACGGCATTCGAATCGGCGAAATGCTGCCGCTTCTGGCAAAGCAGGCCGACAAGTATTCGGTCATCCGCAGTATGACACACGGTATTAACTCGCATGAAACGGCGTCTTACATAGTGCAGACCGGGCGCGAGCCCGGCCGGCTGGTCTATCCCTGTGTCGGGGCTGTCGTGTCCCTGTTCAAGGGATATGAGCATGGTTATAAAGGGCTCATCCCGCCCTATATTGTGCTGACCCAGCCTCAAGGCCGCTTTTCCGAAGCAGGTTTTCTGGGGCAGCGATACAAACCGTTCGCCACCGGCGGCGACCCCAACCAATCCATCTTCGCAGTGGAAGGGATTGTCGCAAGAGGCATCTCCGACAGTCGCCAGCACAACCGTCGCAAGCTGCTGCATTCCCTCGACTCGCTCGGCAAGGCCATGCCGAAAAACCCGCAATTCAAACGACTCGACCGCTGCGAGGAAAACGCTTACGGCATGATGTTCGGCGACGCCAGGAAGCTGTTTGACCTGTCGCAGGAAAATGACGAAATCCGGACGCGCTACGGCCGCAATACGTTCGGTCAGTCGTGCCTTATGGCGCGCCGGCTCGTTGAACATGGCGTACCTTATGTTACCATCAATTACAGAGGCTGGGACACCCACAAGCAGCACTTTGAAACCATGCGCCGCAAGCTGCCGGAAATGGACGCCGGTATGGCCTCGCTCTTGCAGGACCTGGCCGACCGCGACCTGCTCAACAGCACAATTATATGGTGGAGCGGCGAATTTGGGCGAGGCCCAAAAATCCAGTGGGAACCGCCTTGGAACGGCGGCCGGTCGCACTACGGCAAATGCTTCTCTGCCGTGGTTGCCGGGGGAGGATTCAAGGGCGGCCATGTCGTCGGGGCCTCGAACGACAAGGGTACCGAAGTGGCGCAGCGCCCCGTGTATCCGGAGGACCTCATCGCCAGCATGTACGAGCTGCTCGGTATAGACCCCGAGGGTCTGCTGCCAAACGAGCGCGGCTTGGACGTCAAAGTCATGCCCGCATCCGACAAAAGCGGCGGCCGACTCACGGAAATCATGTGAACACAGCCTACGCCGTTCAGCCTTTTCGGATTTAGAGCTTAGTACTTCGAGCTTCCGGCCAGAGGCCGGCGTTTGGCTTTGTTTGGCTTTGTTTTCAATAACGTTCGTTGTCAATCGTTTGTTGTTTTTGTCATAATTCTTTATTATTGCTACGCTTATGTTCATTTTGCCTATTTTAACTTTGGCTTTGTTTTGCATAATTTGTCCGATTTGTAGAGAACTCTCTACAATTGTAGAGGTACCGAGGAGAGATGACAGACGACAGATGACAGACGACAGATGACAGACGGCAGACGACACATCATAAGACCTTGTTTCATAAGAAGTTAACTGATAGTTTGAAATCCGAAATCCAAAGCACTATCCGCCTACGTCAAGACTACGCCGGACAAGAATCCTAAACAAATCCAAACTACACAAATGTAAATATTCAAAACCTTGTCTGGCTTGACAAACGATGCTTTTTGGCGTGTATCTGCTGATACGAAAACGTGCGGTTCTCCGCTAT
>CAYGBH010000428.1:0-3731 GCA_964348055.1 uncultured Pirellulales bacterium | reverse complement strand
CGTGAGGCCGTCGAAAAGCTCATAACCAGCCCTATCTGAAAGGACCGGTTGCTTACGCCGGCTCTGATTATGCAGATTTGGCACCTGCAATCGCTGGTGGTATCCGCAGGAGTCAATTTTCCAATTTTTAATTTTTAATTTATCTCTCGTTCTTTTAATATACCGCTATGCTGGAAAAAGGGCTTGTTCAGATTTATACCGGAGATGGCAAAGGCAAAACCACCGCTGCGTTTGGCCTGGGCCTGCGTGCCGCCGGCCAGGGAAATAAGGTCCTGATTTATCAATTTTTGAAGCCGCCGTCTCTTGATATTGGTGAGCGTTTCGCACTGCAATTAGGCGCTGTCAGGGTCAGGGTTGAAGCGCTTGATACGCCTTGGGATATGTCTAAATCTTTGGAAGACGAAAAAGCCGTCGCCAAGATGCGAGCTGCAATCAGTGAAGCACTTGAGAGAATCGCCCAAACCGCTGAGAAAAGATTTTACGATTGTGTCATACTCGACGAGATTGTATTTTGCCTTTCAAAGGGCCTGGCCAAGTTGGAAGATGTCAAAAATATCATCGACAAAAGAGACCCTGCTGTCGAAATTGTCCTGACCGGACGAGGTGCAACCAAAGAATTGATAGAGCTGGCTGATCTGGTGACAGAAATGAAAAATATCAAACACCCATTTGATAAGGGCCTGCCTGCCAGACGGGGCATTGAGTTTTAGCAGATAGGGTACAGAATAGAGTAGATAGAAAAAACGCAAAAGGCAGAGCGAAAAGCGTAAAATCATAGCGTAAAACTTAAAATTAAACCGGTTTTTAATTCTGAATTATAGTTTTTCAATTTTGCTCTGAGTTTTTAGCTTGCTTAACGGGAGCTTTAGCTATGCCCAAAAGTGTTGCTGCAATTATTTGTGCCGCCGGGGCCAGCAGCAGGTTCGGCGGAAAAAGAAAGAAAGCATTCGTTAATGTGGCCGGCCGAGCGGTCTTTCTGCGAAGCGTCGAGCTTTTCTCCAACCGCGACGACGTAAAACAGGTATTGTTGGGCATTGCACCCGAGGACGAGGAGCTGGTGAACGTCAAATGGGGGCCTAACCTGAAGTTTTTTGGTGTAAAAATCTTTTTAGGTGGACAGGCGCGTTTTGACACCGTCAGTAAAGGCCTCGAGCTGGTCAAAGACGGTATCGACCTTATTGCCGTCCACGACGCCTCCCGATGCTGTGTAACAGCGGAATTGATTGGCAAGGTGGTTGCCGCCGCTGCCAAGAGCGGTGCAGCCATGCCGGCCTGCCCGGTTGCGGCAACCATAAAACAGGTCAAGGATAATATAATAATCAGAACCGTTGACAGAGCGGGTCTCTACGAGGCCCAGACCCCGCAGGTCTTCGAGGCCTCGCTGCTCAGGAAGGCATACGAAAACCTCAAGAATCTGGACCAAAGCAAAATCAGCGATGATTCCCAGCTCATCGAAGCCTTGGGTCATAAAGTATCAATTGTGGAGGCGGATTCTTCGAATATAAAAATTACCCGGCAAAGTGACATTGCAGTTGCAGAAGCCATTCTCAAGTCCCGGCCAAAGCCCAAGCCGAAAGGCCCCACAGGGCCTTACATTGAGGCCCAATGGTAAAATAATCGATTGCTGATTATTGATTTCTCTGCGTTATCAGCGAACTTCGTGGTAAAAAACTGCGCTTTACGCAGAAAAACATACCCGGTTTGATTTGACATTTCCGTCGAAAAAGCTTGACTGTAGTTCCGATAAGTAGTATGCTTATATATCGCAAATGCGGAAAATGTTCCCCTTATCCGTTAAAGGAGGTTGAAAATGTCTAATCTAAATCTAAGCAAAACTTTCGGGCTGTTCTTTGTATTGCCGGCCGTCTGCTTACTCGCCCGACCAGCCGAGGCAAAATACGGTGGCGGTACGGGAGAGCCTAATGACCCCTATCTTATCTACACCGCCGAGCAGATGAGTGCGATAGGCGCTGACCCCAATGACTGGGACAAGCACTTTAAGCTGGTGGCAGATATTGATTTCGTAGGCTACACGGGCACAGATTTTAATATCATAGGATATTGGCGAAGTTGGGGTGACAATAAACCCTTCACTGGCGTTTTTGATGGCAACGGCAAGAATATCTCAAACTTTACCTGCACTTCTGCGGATACAGACTACATAGGGCTTTTCGGGTGCGTTAAGGGAGAATATGCAGAGGTCAAAGATTTGGGGTTGATTGAGCCTAACGTCGATGCGGGAACAGCGGAGTACGTTGGCTCGCTTGTTGCATATCTAATAGATGCAACCATCAGCGGCTGCTACGCTGAAGGCGGAAGCGTTTCGGGAAGGTGCCCTGTCGGCGGCCTGGTGGGAGAGAATAAGGGCACAATCATTAACTGCAATTCATCGGGCAGCGTTTCGGGAGATGACGGCATCGGCGGCTTGGTAGGACACAATACTTACAATGGTAGAATCACCAACTGCTACTCAAGCGGCGACGTTTCGGGAATGTGGTCGGTCGGCGGGCTGGTGGGAGAGAGCCGTGAAGGCACAATCGCCGACTGCCATGCTATAGGCAGCGTTACAGGTGACGGGTATGTCGGGGGGCTGGTGGGACAGAATTATGGCATTAGCACAATCACCAACTGCTATTCAGCAGGCAGCGTTATAGGGAATAATGCGGTCGGCGGCCTGGTGGGAGAGAATTATGGCGATGGCACAATCACCAATTGCTATTCGACTGGGAGCGTTTCGGGTGCTGGCTCTGTCGGCGGCCTGGTGGGAAATAACTATGCAAGAATCTCTGGTTGTTATGCCACCGGTAGCGTTTCGGGAAGTTATGATGTGGGTGGCCTTGTAGGAGCAATTGGTTGGTACGGAACAATCACTAACTGTTATTCGACCAGCGGGGTTTTCGGAGAAAGTAAAGTCGGCGGCCTGATTGGAAGTAAGTCGGAGTATGGTACACCTACGGTTATGGATTCTTTCTGGGATATTCAAACCAGCAGGCAATCAACCAGTGCCGGCGGGACGGGTAAGACGACGGCCGAGATGCAGACCGAGAGTACCTTTACCGATGCCGGCTGGGATTTTGTGGCCGAGAGCGTAAATGGGGCCGAGGATATCTGGAGCATCTGTGAGGGAACGAATTATCCGAGGCTGACCTGGCAAATCCCGGCAGGCGATTTTGTCTGTCCGGATGGTATCACGATAGCCGATTTGCTCTTTTTCATAGAGCACTGGGGTGAAGAAAATTGCGATTTAGGCAATGATTATTGTCAGGGTACAGACCTTGACCAGTCCGGTACAGTCGATGCCAGCGACCTTGAAATCTTTGTTGAAAACTGGCTTGCAGATATTGAATAGCTGAATATTGCGAATCTCATGTCAAATAAATGGCCTGTGAGTCCCGTGCCCTTCGGGACTTGCGGCCTTTCTTAATCTCTTTAGCTATAAAAGCGCCAGAGATTAATATAGAATGATGAATTTCAAAAACCTTGTTCAACATTCATTATTCTTTATTCGCTTTATCTGTTCGTGGGTAAAAAAGCCCGAGCAAAACTACTGGCTCTGGTAGATCATTGTTTAGCGCATAACGATAATTCGTTGTTCACTTTTCGTATTGCGGAAAAGCTTAAAAGGCTTAGGGGACTGCGGTCATTATCTTAGAGAAGTTTACGAAGATGTAATAAATCATCAAAAGACAAACGAGGCCGTAAATAAAGCGCGGCAGCCAGCGTGCAAACTC
>CAYGBH010000427.1:0-3735 GCA_964348055.1 uncultured Pirellulales bacterium | reverse complement strand
CCACGACCTCTTGCATGCCATGCAAGCGCTCTCCCAACTGAGCTATGGCCCCAGACTAAAATAAGATTAACAAAAATAACCTATATTGGCAAATAATTTTTTTCACCATTCCTGTTTACCCGGTTCCCCCAGGTTGTGCAACGGCCGATTGTCTTTTTTGTGCTGCCAAGTTATAATATTTCTCAAGAACTGCAGATATAAACAGGCGTATTAAAGGCTATCGAAAGGACAAAGATTAAGAGTTTTGATTAAAAGGCAAAGAATATTCATAACGGGGCGGGTGCAGGGCGTTGGTTTTCGGCCTGCTGTGTATAGAATAGCCCAGACGCTGGGGCTGTCCGGTGTTGTCTATAACGACACAAAGGGCGTTACGGTTGAATTACAGGGTGAAGAAAAAAGAATAGCTGATTTTTTGCCCCGCTTGCAGTCCGGAACTGATAAACCTCCGCTGGCGGAAATAAAATCCTGCAATGTAGTTGAGATACCTGTAGTCGAGACGGAAGGTAAATTCGTTATCGAGACAAGCGATTCGCAAGGAACACCACTGTCACAGGTAACCGCTGACGTCGCGACCTGCCGAGATTGCCTTGCGGAGATGGCTGATAAAAAAGATTTTCGGTTCAGCTATCCGTTTATAAACTGCACTAATTGCGGGCCGAGGTATTCAATAGTCAAAAGCATTCCTTACGACAGGCCTAATACCACGATGTCGGTCTTCAGGATGTGCGATAAATGCGCTGCTCAATACACCGATGTGGGCGACCGGCGTTTCCACGCCCAGCCTGTTGCCTGCAGCGCCTGCGGGCCGAAAATATGGCTCACCAATAGCAAAGGCAAAACAACAAAAACGCAAACCGAGAAAGTAATCGCAGAGACTGCGCGCCTGCTTTTAGCAGGAAAGATTGTAGCGATAAAGGGAATTGGCGGATTCCACTTAGCTGTTGATGCGCTCAATAATGAGGCTGTGGAGCGATTGCGGCAGCGCAAGAGGCGAGACCACAAGCCTTTTGCTATGATGGCTGGTTCAATCGAAAGAATAAAGGAATACGCTGTCGTTACCGGATTAGCCGAGCGGGTCTTAAAAAGTCCTAAGAGTCCGATTGTGTTATTGTCAAAAAAAGAAAACTGCGCGATAGCTCCATCGGTTGCGAGCGGAGTTAATACATTCGGCTTTATGCTCTCTTATGCACCGCTGCATTACTTGCTCTTTGCCGAGGACATAAAAGTTCTGGTTATGACCAGCGGCAATATTTCCGATGAGCCGTTGATTTGCAAAAATGATTTTGCACTGGAGCGACTCGGCCAGGTTGCGGATGCCTTCCTGATGCACGATAGAGAAATTTACCGGCAGGTTGACGATTCGATTGTTCACTTCGGGGACAAACAGCCGGTACTTTTAAGAAGGGCAAGAGGATATGTGCCAACGCCGATCTTTATGGAAGAAAATTGTCAGCAGGACATATTTGCGGCGGGGGCGGATTTGAAAAATACTTTTTGTTTTGCGAAACAAAACCAGCTTATCTGCAGCGAACACATAGGCGACCTCGAGGATGCAGAGGTCTATCATCACTACATCAATTCGATAGAGCATCTGGCTAAACTGTTCGAAGCCGAGCCTGAAGTTGTGGTCTGTGACCTTCATCCGGGATACCTATCAACACAGTATGCTCTTTCGAAACATGATGTAAAGGTTTTTCAGGTTCAGCATCACTGGGCTCACATTGCATCTGTTTTAGTTGAGCACGGCCTTAGCGGTCCGGTCATCGGACTTGCGGCAGACGGTACGGGCTACGGAACGGACGGCGCTATCTGGGGCTGTGAGTGCATGGTCGCATCATTAGACGGTTTCGAAAGGTTAGGCCATCTGGCGTATTACCCTCTTGCAGGCGCAGATAAGGCGAGCAAGGAAGCTGTAAGGCCTGTTCTGTCATTGTTAAAAAAAGCGTACGGCCGCAAATTTACTTTAGAAAAATTCGAGTGGCTGTTGAAGCGGATCGAGCCTGATATAAGCAGGCTACAGATTATATCAGAGCAGCTTGAGAAAGGTGTTAATTGTGTAGAGACATCCAGCCTGGGCCGAGTTTTCGATGCGGTTGCCGCTATGCTCGGATTGGGCAGCTACAATCGTTTTGATGCACAACTGCCAATGGCCCTCGAGGCAGTAGCTGGGAGCGGTGTTGAAGAACGCTATGATTTTGAACTTATAAACAAACCTGAGGAACCATTGCAGCTTGATTTGCGTAAAATGCTCGAACAGCTAATTGATGATATTCAAGAGAAAAAAGCTACTGACATAATTTCTGCAAAGTTCCACAATACTCTTGCCAGTGGTCTGCTGGGGATGGCTAAACAGGCCAGGGAAAGTACGAAGTTAAATACAGTTGCGTTAAGCGGCGGGGTGTTTTGTAATCGGTATCTGACAAACCGTTTAATAAAGCAGTTGAAGGAAAGTGATTTTCACGTATTATTTAACCAGGATGTCCCGTCTAACGACGGTGGCATATCCGTCGGCCAGGCAGCAATAGCCGTCGCTCGTCGCTGGTCGCTCGTGACTCGTTAAACAGGAAAAGGCTAAATACATGCAATTAGATGAGAAAAAAGCCATAGAAAAAGGAACTGCGGAAGGCTTTTTGAAGCTTTATAACCAAAAAATGAATACTTCTTACAAGATTATTGAACATAGCGATGCGCCGGATATTCGATGCGAGGATACAGTAGGCAATAGAATGAACCTTGAAGTCATGATGACTGAAGACCGTCCTGGTGACATCCAGGCTGCCTTGGGCCGATCGGATCAACGCAGCGTGGAAGCACTAAAGTCTCACTTAGCAGAGGTCAGGGCTGGAAGAGCTAGTATATTCGAGCAGGTCGGTTGTCTCGAAGGTAACGTTAGCGCGATGCTTGTGAGACGAATTCAGTCGAAGGTGCAAAAGGACTATGGCCCGAATACTGCTCTGGTGATACGAGATATCTCTGGAGGGAATTGGGATTGGAATTCTGTGGTAGATGATATTACGGCCCGATTAGACTTGTCGCGCAATCCTTACGATAAGGGAATCTGGATTATTTCGAATAGTAAAGACAGAATATTCATGCTATCGGAAAAAGCAAGTAGTCGAACCGCTTAAAATGATGAAAGTAAAAGATTACAAAGATTTGAAGATTTGGCAGAAGGGCATTGATATAGCTGATAAAATATACTCAGTTACCGAAACCTTTCCCAGATCGGAACTATATTGTTTATACTCTCAAATGAGAAAAGCTTCTGTATCTATACCATCTAACATTGCTGAGGGATTTGTGAGGCATCATAGTAAAGAATACAAACAGTTTTTATATATTTCTTTAGGCTCTTGTTCAGAATTGGAAACACAACTGATAATTGCCAATAAAAGAAATTACATTACGAAAAAGAAATTGGAAGAACTGTCGGAAGACATAAATCATGAAAGCCGAATGATTGTAAGCCTTATCAACAAAATTTAACGGGATACGAGCGACGAGAAACGAGCGACGAATTATGTGCTTGGCGATACCGGCAAGAATAGTTGAGTTGGAAGGGGACAAGGCGGTTGTAGATGCGATGGGCAACCGCTGGCGGGCAAGGACCACGCTGCTGCCGGAAGCCAAATTAGGCGATTTGGTTTTGATACATGCTGGTTTTGCTATCTCCATTGTCAATGAAGAAGAGGCAAAAGAGACCTGGCAGCTTCTCGCAGAAATTGCCGACTTTGA
>CAYGBH010000426.1:0-3735 GCA_964348055.1 uncultured Pirellulales bacterium | reverse complement strand
TCTGTGAGCTCTTTTTGTTTTTCACTTCTCCTTGCCCCAGCTATAATCTGGCAATGCAGAAATGGACGATACAGAAGCTCTTAAACTGGATTACTGAATACCTTGCCGAAAGGAGCATCGATTCGCCTCGTCTCAGCGCAGAGCTCCTGCTCAGTGGCGTCCTGGAGACCGAGCGCATCGAACTTTATACGCAATTCGATAGACCCATCCCCAAACAACAACTGGACAGACTGCACGATTTAGTAAAGCGGGCCGGCCAAGATGAGCCGATTGCGTACCTGATCGGCAAAACCGAATTTTATTCGCTGGAGCTCAACATAACCGCTAATTGTATGATTCCCCGCCCGGAGACCGAACTGCTCGTCCAAAGAGCTATCGAATTTTTACGAACCCGCCGGGACACTCAGCTCGTCTGCGACTTGTGTACCGGCTGCGGCTGTATCGCTGTCGCAATTGCCAAGAACTTCCCGGATGCCCGGATAATCGCAACCGACATCTGCGACGCCGCTCTGAATGTCGCCGCCGGAAACGTTGAAAAGCACCAGCTAAAGGACAGAATTGAGCTTTTACACGGCGACTTATTTGACCCTATTATATCCGGCCTGGACGTGGAAAAACTTGTCCCCGACTCTGAGCGGGGATTTGATTTGATTGTCTGCAATCCGCCTTACGTAAGTGCCGCCGAGTATGAGAAGCTTGATAAAAATGTAAAAGATTACGAGCCGAAGTCGGCCCTGTTTGCAGGAGCTGACGGCCTGGATATATACCGGCGGATTTGCGAAAAAGCAGAGAAGTTCCTCAAATCCGATGCCGCATTGATGCTGGAGATCGGTTATGCACAAGGCCGGGCTGTTAGAGAACTGCTCGAACAAGCCGGCGCTTTCGCCAAAATCAAAATCGAAAAAGACTACCACGACAATGACCGCGTAGTGACCGCATTTAAGGAATTGTAGCTTGCCTGTACATGGGATAGATTGCCGATATCAAAATCCAAAGTGGATTTTTTATCAGAGGCGTGCCGGCAAGAACCACAAATTTTGCCGAGCTTAACATCTTGTGACTCCTATAGTTATGAAAAAAACAAAATCCAAAAAACCGATTTCGACAAAAATGGCAAAAAAATCATTGATTTTTTCGGAACTTCTTTGCATACTGGATATAATAAGAGACCATAGCGAAAATGGATTGATATTGCTAAAGTCTCAGGAGGAGCATCGAATGAGCAAGCAAGCGCTTGTTTTCATAGTGGTAGGGGCGGTCGCATTCTTCAGCGGTGCAGCCCAAGCAGGATTGATTAGTTTTCACTCCGACGCAGTCTCCACATGGTCTCCGAGCGGCGCCGTAGTTTCGCATGGCCTGTCTTCACTCGCTGTCGCCGACGTCTCAATCACGGCCGAGGCCCAATCGACATTCACTATCACTACAACCGCTACGAATGAGAGCGGATTTACCTGGACTGGCTATACACTCTCACTTGACCCGCAAGGTGACGCCACTTTTATTGAGGGAACCGCCGGAAGCACAAAATTCGAGACAGTAGAGTATCCAGACCCCTGGACCATCGAGTTCTGGGCACCGAAGGCGGTACTACCCGGTCAGGTTGTCACGCTTCAGTTTGAGATAAGTATTCCTGACTCCGTCCCGTATACCTTCACCTTAGCGCAGCAGCCGATCCCCGAGCCAACGACGATTGCTATTCTCGGCCTCGGCTTCCTATTTCTGCTCCTAAAACGCAAAGGCGTGTAGGGGTATTACTCATATGAAATAATTGATTTGACCTTATAATCGGCTATCTTTTCCCTTCCACGCAGATCGGCAAGCTCTACAAGAAATACGATGCCTACAACTTGTCCCCCTATTTTTTCAATAAGCTTACAGGCCGCCGCCATTGTCCCGCCCGTCGCTAATAAATCGTCAACCATCAAAACCTTCGCTTTGCTTCTTACAGCATCACGATGTACTTCTAAGGTGTCGGTGCCATATTCCAAATCGTAGCTGACGCTTTCGGTTTCGAAAGGCAGCTTGCCTTTTTTGCGTATGGGCACAAAACCGGCTCCGAGTTTTTCCGCAACCGCCGCACCAAATATAAACCCCCTCGCCTCCACAGCAGCTACATATTCGACGCCGGTCTCTGTAAAACCAGCGCATAAAGCATCTATTGCCGCTGCAAACGCCTCCGGGTCGGCTAACAATGGTGTGATGTCGCGAAATAAAATCCCCTTCTTCGGCCAGTCAGGTATGTTGCGAATATATTTTTTTAGATCAATTCCTTCGGTCGCCATTTGTTTCCCTTCCTTGTTACCTATCAACATTAAAATCGCTTAGACTTACAGATGTTCGCCTACCGCTGTCTATTGTTAATATATTACTAACGAAATGCAAGTTTTATTGGCTTGTTATTCAGCGCTACTCATCATTCATATATTCATAAAGCTTGGTAAGCGCATCGCGCCGAATCTGGCGAATCCTCTCTCGTGTCAGGCCTAATTTCTTACCGATTTCCCTCAGCGTCATCGGTTTGTTTCCATCAAGACCGTAATGCAACCTCAAGACATCTGCTTCTCTCGGTTCGATTTCGTTGAGCAATCTCAAAGCCTTCGCTTGTTCTTCATCTGCAACCAATGCATCTTCGGGCTGGCCAGAGTTTCGATCCTCCAGAATCGCTTCGAGCATTTGATCTTCATCCAACCCATCGCTGCCGCAAGCCTCAGCCGTAGAGCTAAGAATCTCGACTATCCGATGTATGATTTTCGCCTTCCGTAGCGGCAGTTGCATAATATCCGCCATCTCCTCAACACTCAGTGTTTTGCCAAGTTTGCTTTCCAGCTCTGCCGCGGTATGCCGCCAATGATTTATCAATCCAACCATATAGGTGGGAATATGAACCGGCTGAACGTTTTCCAGCAGTGCACGCTTGATACTTTGTTTTATCCACCAGGCTGCATAGGTGCTGAAGCGAGTACCACGGTCAGGGTCAAAGTAATCAACAGCTTTAATAAGGCCGAGATTCCCCTCTTCAATCAAGTCGCCGAGACTCATCCCTCGGCTGCCATATTTCTTTGCGATATTAACGACCAGCCGAAGATTACTTCGCACCAATTGTTCCCTGGCCCACGGGTCGTTTTCCTCAACGACCAGCTTGCCCAACATATGCTCCTGTTCAACGGTCAGCAGTGACGCCTCATCGATCTCTTTTAGATATTCTTTTATGGTAACATCAAACGCTATAGCTCACTCCCGCCCAGCCAAAAGCCTTTCGGCTCCAGCCACAAGGGCAAATCAGGTTCTGACCTTACCTGCTTTTTATAGGACGATTGGTTCGGTCCCAAACGCAAATCTATTTGAGGTATCGGTCAAATATGCCCATGGGTTTACCCCCTTGGAAATTTTCCCTTTTTGCCCCCATGAGAAGTGAGTTTACCCCATTAAAGTATCGATGTAATATGATAGCCAAAAAGATAACTACAGCTACTCCGCCAGCCACAGCTTCTATTACAAACACAGGGCCCACGCTCAAAAACTCAGGCGTGGGCCCATTTTACCACCTTCGTTCCAGAACCTTGCGGCCCGGCAACCGCAGTTGCCTTAACCTCCGGTCCTGAGTCATTACTTCCATCGAGCAGATCTACGGTCCGGCTGACACCATATAACTAATCGCGTTGAGGAACATCTGCTTACCTTCGGCGGTAAGGTTATATCCTCCCTGAGGACCGACGTCGACTCCAGCCGCATCCT
>CAYGBH010000425.1:3419-3752 GCA_964348055.1 uncultured Pirellulales bacterium | reverse complement strand
TGAGACCCCCCTGCGCAGATGATTGAACTCCGCTCAAGCGCCGCGGGGGCTTCCTAGGGGCAAAAAAATCAATCGGAAACATGAAATACGAAATCCTAAATTCTAAACCCGTCCTTCGCCCTGCGGGCTGCGGAGGGCAGACAAATTCGAGTTGCCAAAATACAAAACCCGTCGCTCGTGGTGTGTTGATGCTCGAATCTCGATGCTGGATGGTCGTATGTGATATTGCGTATATCGCGGGAGCAATTTTGTAGATGCAAAAGAGGACAAGGAAACACAAAAAAATTGGCTATGGGTCGATGCGTATTTTGTTGTCTGAAAAAAACTCAAAAA
>CAYGBH010000425.1:2840-3409 GCA_964348055.1 uncultured Pirellulales bacterium | reverse complement strand
ATGTTTGCAAATTGTATAATTCAAGAATCAGGCGAGATTGTGTGGGCGTTATGCTTTGGTGGAGAAGTTGGCTGTTTTTTTCATGTTGTTTTGCGTAATAGACCGATAACCATCTATAACGTGAATTCTCTATCTTAAGAAGAGCGGGGGACATAAATGAGTAACCCTTGGAAAGATTGGATTCCAGGTGTTTTGTCTAAGGAACAAATTCGGGAATTATGTTCAGTGGGCCATATTGAAAACGTGGTAGACTGGGACAGCGACGATGAGGACAAGAATCCTATTGATTATTCGTCTATTGATTTAACATTATCAGGTGAAGGTTACGAGATGCTTACTGGGTCAATAAAGCCCGCCGGAATCGAATACAGAAGAACAATACTTGAGAATCGTGATTATGCTAAGAAATTAGATGCAAGTACAGAGGGTATATTCAATCTTGATAAAGGTAAAACATATGTATTTTGTTTAAATGAGAGGCTTCACAAGATAAGTAAAACTTCGATTTATGGTCAAGCTACAGCTAAGAGTTCCATTGGCAGGGTAGATGTGCTGGCGCGACTGATTGT
>CAYGBH010000425.1:1308-2830 GCA_964348055.1 uncultured Pirellulales bacterium | reverse complement strand
CTGATTGTGGACGAGATGTTTCATTATGAGTATTTCGATCCTGAGAAGTTGAAGGGAGGGCATGTTGAGATGTTTTTAGAGATAAGTCCTATCACTTTCAATGTAAGGGTTAAAAAAGGGATATCCTTATCACAGCTTCGTTTGTTTTACGGTCGTCCACGGGATTCATTGAAGCAAAGTGAGGAGTTATGCAAATCTCTATTGTTCCGCGAGGAGAGACCAGTACCGGAATCTATGCTCTCAGTAGATTTGTCGAAAACGCAGATTTGCAAAGGCGTTTCCGCTTCTGCATTCGGGGCCAAAGAACAAGAAAAACCTATTGATTTATGGAAGCATAAGGACAAAGAATATAGACCTGACCCATCGGAATACTGGGAGCTATTACATGTAGATGAAAGGAATAGGTTGTGCATAAAAGTAGGCCGTTTCTATATTATCAGGTCAAAAGAGAGGCTCTGCCTACCAAAAGGAATAGCAGTGTATGCAAGGGCCATTGATGAAACAATTGGCGAAATGCGCGTACACTATGCTGGGTTTGCGCATCCTTTCTTTGGTAAAAACCGGAAAGATGGGAAAAGAGGAACACCGCTTATATTTGAAGTTCGTGAACATAGTTTCCCTGTCAGCTTGAGAGATGACGAAAAGTTGGCCAGACTTGAGTTTTATCGCTTGGCGGAAGACTCTGAGCTACCAAAGCCAAAGGAACAACAGAAAGAGATTAGTGATGAAGATGCTGATTATAACGAACAAGAACTGCAATTGTCGAAGTTCTTCCGACCTTGGAATACCCAAAGTTAATTGAAGGCGTAGTCATTATATAGTAGGTAGAGGATGAAAATGGAAGAATTATTTCCTAGGACAGGAAATTTTCAAGTTGTTAGGTTATCTGAAGCGGACGCGCGCGATGGTAGCGACCACCTGAGAAAATTACGCGAGCTGGTCTTAGAAAATGAGCCGATGTATCCGAATATTGAGAAGTGGTTTGATGCGAAAGTTGTTCCGGGCCTGAAGGATTTGAAGAGAATCGGGTATGTCGGCTACCTTGGTGAGAAACCGGCTGTTTCTGCGGTAGTAAAACGTGGAGAGGCCGCTAAATTTTGTCATCTCCGAATAAGAGATGACCTACAAGATGTTCATCTCGGAGAAGCTTTCTTTGCATTGATGGGCTTAGAAGTGAGAGATTTTGCGAAGGAAATTCATTTTACACTTCCAGAGAGTCTTTGGGAGAGAGAGATTAAGTTCTTCAAGTCATTTGGGTTTACAAGGGCTGTGAAAGCAGGACAGCAATATAGTCTTTTCGAAGACGAACTTAGGTGCTCGTCGGGTTTTGATAAAGTTTGGAGAGCCATTTTGGAAAAACTTCCAAAAATTGCAAGAGCCTTTTCTGTGGACGGACGTTCGCTCGACAATAGACTTCTAATTAGTCTTAGGGCGGAACATGCGAAGAAAGTACTTTCTGGGGAGAAAAAAGTCGAGATAAGAAGAAGGTTTTCAAAGAAATGGAGCGGGTGCAAGGTCAGTA
>CAYGBH010000425.1:947-1298 GCA_964348055.1 uncultured Pirellulales bacterium | reverse complement strand
CAGTATATACGCTTCGGGACGTGAACGCTGTCTTGTGGGAGAAGCATCGATAAGCAGAGTAGTTGTTGATAAACCCGAAAGTATCTGGGAGAGATTTCATCAGCAAATTGGATGTACCCGAGAGGAGTTTGACAGGTACACCCGATCTTTGAGTGAAATTTACGCCGTTGTGTTGGAAAACGCGATGCCGTATCGAAAAGGTATATCTCTTGGTGAGGTCTCCAACCTGACGAAAAAAAAGTTACGTCCACCGCAGAACTATTATATCCTGAACAATAATATAAACTGGGCAGAGGTCGTTTCAATAGGGGCTTTGCTACAGAACAGTTTTGGGATGCAAGAGCCTGTGTT
>CAYGBH010000425.1:0-937 GCA_964348055.1 uncultured Pirellulales bacterium | reverse complement strand
GCATACCTTTAATGAAGCTGTTTCGGCACTTCAAATTGGGGGAGAGTGTGATATAATCCACACAAGAGCATAAGGGCACAAGTGCAAAAGGGCATAAGGTTATGGCGTTGGCGGTGGTGGCGATAATTGGTCGGCCGAATGTGGGCAAAAGCAGTCTGCTAAATGCTTTAGCGGGTGAAATGATAAGTATCGTCGAGCCGAGCGCCGGTGTTACACGAGACCGGGTCAGCACGATTATTGGTCGAGACAAGCGATATTTCGAGCTCGTCGATACCGGCGGATACGGGATAGTCGATACCAACCAGTTAAGCGAGCATATCGAGCAGCAAATCACGGCGGCGATTCAATCGGCTAATCTTGTACTGTTTATGGTTGATATTCGCGATGGGTTAGTGCCATTAGATGAGCAAATAGGGCGGCTTTTGCGCAAAGAAAACCTTGACGTTATCGGTGTCGCCAACAAAGCAGACACGGCCAAGATGTTCCCTGCGGCGGGGGAATTTTCGAAACTTGGCTTCGGGGAGTTTCTTTGCGTCTCGGCAAAGAACAATCTTAACAAGTCTGTTCTGTTAGATAAGATTTTTGAAAAACTCGAGCATCTCAAAACAGAAGCGCCGGCGGCACCGGTGATGAAGATAGCGATAGTGGGAAAACGCAACGCCGGCAAGAGCACTTTGGTAAATGCTATGACAGGTTCGGAGAGGGTAATCGTCGATGAGAGGCCGGGGACAACCAGAGACTCTATTGACGTGCGGCTCGAAAAAGACGGCAAGACCATTATTGTTATTGACACCGCGGGGATAAGGAAGAAAAGCAAAATAGCCGGCAGCATAGAATTTTACAGCTATGTTCGTGCGACCCGGTCGATTCAGCGGGCCGACGTTGTGCTGTTTTTGATTGATGCCACCGTGGAAGTTTCGCAGGTTGATAAAAGAAT
>CAYGBH010000424.1:0-3766 GCA_964348055.1 uncultured Pirellulales bacterium | reverse complement strand
CTTCGGCTGCTTCTCTTGTCGCCAAAGGCAGCTCAAGACCAAAAGTGCTGCCTGCGCCGACCTGGCTTGTAACAAACACCCGGCCATTATGAACCTTCTCAACTATTTGTTTAACAAGGCTAAGTCCCAACCCTGTCCCTTCTGCCTTATCTTTATTAGCATCAACCCTGTAGAACTTATCAAAGACGTGTTCAATTTCATCTTCAGGAATTCCGATCCCCGTATCAGTTACTCTAACTCGTGCCAGAGCTGCGATTTCGTCAACCTCGGTTTCAATTTTCACTGAACCACCACAAGGAGTATACTTAACAGCGTTACTTAGCAGATTAACAATAACCTGCCGAATCATATCCTTGTCCACGTACACCTGGTCGAATACAATCGGCTTTTGTCCAATGACCTCAATATTCTTCTCCTCAGCGTAGCTCTTTATCATTTGCATTTGTTCTTCTATGAGCATTGTCAAGCTGGCTGACTCCTTACTTACCTTTATTAAGCCTGATTCTATGCGTGAAATATTCAGGACGCCTTCAATCAGCCGACTCAACCTTCTTGCCTGATCTCGAATCACTAAATAAAACTCTTTCCTTGTTTCTTCGTTATCGCCTTCGTTATCACAGAGCATTTCCGAATAGGCTGTGATGGTAGCCAGAGGTGTTTTTAACTCGTGTGAAACATGGCTTACAAAATTATTTTTCATCTGCGATATTTCTTTCTCGCGCGTAATATCGTGCAGCACCGCCACGGTCCCACCAATCTTCTCCCTCTCATCGTAAATACACGAAACAATGCAATCGAAAGTCTTTAGCTTTCCATCCTTTAAAAATTCGATTTCCTGCCTCGTTGCTTGTCCCTTACTTTGTCCGCTGCGGCCCAAGATATCTGCAAATTTATTTTGGTCCGGGCCTATAAGTTCGCTGACAGGTTTGTGTTGCGAATTCTCAAAATCAAAATCGAAAAGTCGGCCGGCCGCCTCGTTCGCCATCAACAGCTTGCCAAACTCATCAATAACAATAACGGCATCGCGAATACTGTATATAATCGCCTCGGTGTTTTGTCCCCGTCTTTGGGAAAGTCGAACCTGGATTTGTAAATCCTTGACCTGTTTTTCTAACTCAGCAATATGATTGGTATAACGCTCAAAGCGCTCGTCAATAGCTGCGCCTAAGGCCTTTATTGCTGCACTTCTGCCGCTTCTCGTCATTGCAGGCGGTGCGAAGGCGGACCCCACTTTGTGGCTTATCGCACCTGCTTTATCCTTCTTAAGCCACTTGGCTATGGACGTGATTCTCCCGACCGGCTTTAGCCAGCACCAGCCGAGACAAATCACGCCCACAGCCCCAACAACGTAGCACGCCGGCGCCCCCATTCTTGCTTTCGCAAGAAAGCACGGGGGCACATAACCGGCAAATCGCCGACCCTCTTCCGCGCCAGAATCCTGCCGCTCGGCGAGGCTCCATACAAACAGACCGCACGCCACAACGGCCGTGACTATCCAATATAAGTTTCTTGCAAATCTCAAACCAACAACCTTAATTCATTTACTATTTTCTATCGACTATTGTCTATTTTCTCGGAATCCAGGTTCCTGTTCTTTCCTTTCAGTAGTCAATATTCAATAATAAATTATTTACCTTCTCATCCACCTATCCGTATCTTCCCGCTCAATTTTTTCAAGCAAGATTCTTTCCATGTTTTCCACCTCTTCCGGCCTCGTCTCAGCAATAATTTTTTCTTTCAGCCGTATCGCCTCAAGATATGTCGGACGATATGTAAGTGCAAATTCCAGCTCTTTCATTGCAGCTTCAGTATCGCCTTCAATATAGTACCTCGAGGCTCTTTCGTAATAGTCCTCGGCCAGTCTTGCCCTGCTTGTCCACATCACGCCGTCCTGTGCGCCATATCTTTTACGGCTGATATCCGCCGCCCTTTCCAGACCTCTGGTCTGGTCCGCACCATCTATGATGTGAGGGGTAAGCATAATTATCACTTCCTGGCGCTGAGTCGTATCATTAGTGCCCCTGAAAGCTGCCCCTATGACCGGCAAATCCCCCAGCAAAGGTATCTGACTTCGGCTTGTAACCACAACATCCCTAAAGAGGCCGCCAATGACAATTGTCTCGCCGTCCTTTACAAGAATGTTGGTCTTCAACTCGGTCGTAGTCTCATCAGGGACCCCGTCCTCATTAAGCTCAGCGGTACTATCCTTGGGATAAATGTCCATCCTGATGTAACCGTCATTGCCGATATACGGCCTAAAGACCAGCTGGGTACCGGTCTGCAGAAATTCAACTTCACCTTGAGTAGCTACGCCTTCTGATATACTGGTACTTGAACGATATCCGAGGTTCCTGCCGATTAGCACGCAGCCTTCCTGTTTGTTTACTGCAAGAATCTTGGGATTTGCAATGACCGTGGTATCCGTGACGGTTTCCAACGCACTTATGAATGCCGAGATATCGCCGCTTTTTACTCCGATTCTCAGGCCGTCACCTCCGGCAGTGGCAAAACCGAAGACCTCCACCGCTGCATCGCCGGGAACTCCAGCGGCTATGTCCACGATAGGCGAGGTCGCTTCAGTGCCCCTGTCGATTTCGCTACCAGCAATGAGGGTCTCGGTTGCCGCGGTACCATCCAGTGCCATACCGCCGGCAAAGTTCAAATCAACACCGAGTTCCATTCCTTCGGTCAAAAGTACACTTAAAATCGTAGCTTCAACTAAGACCTGTTTGGGCCTGACATCAACGAATGCTATTACCTCTTTAGCATCGGCAATGTTTTCGGGAAAATCATAGACCACAACAGTGTCGTGCACTGCCATACTGTTGCCGCCACCTCCGGAACCAATTGTGCCTCCACTGCTGCCGGTACCGCTACCACCCCCACTGGATATTTCCGCCTCAGCAGCAGTGCTTATCTCTACCAAGCCGGCTTTACTTAGTACTGGAGTTATCAGCTTCCTTGCCTCCTCGGCAGTTATGTAGTAAAGCGTAAAAACCTCGCATATCATTCGGTTCTTGTCTTCCTTGATCTTTTGGTATTCGTCTTTGGTATATACCCTGACAAGATTTCCCTTTTGCTCGTATACAAAGTTGTGCCCCAAAATTGCATCCATAGCTTCTTCGAAGGTTACATCCTTGAGAGTTGTAAACCCCAATACCCCGTCAACCGTTGCCGAAGGCACAATATTCTTCTGATACAGTGCATTCAAAACCCGAAGAGCTTCCTTGATTCCCTCATCTTTGTTAAACTTGATTGACTGGAGAGCCCCGCTTATAGAAGCATCTGCTTGGCTGCTGCTTACATCAATATTTGCTTTGTCGAGACCTTCATCCCACTGAGCGAACATTTGGCCCTGCCCAATGTCAGCGACCGCGATCGCCGCAGCCACAATCAATACAAAGCCCCACACGTACAAGTGCTTCCTCATTTTGGTCCTGCTGTTTGATTTCTTATTGTCATACATAATTTGGTCTCCTTTTTTATTCATAACTCAACGATCAATTATTGGCTCCTGGGTAAGCTTCAAGGTTATTTCCGCTTCCCCACACCTTACTACCACCGTGTTTCTTTCAATTTCAACTACTTCACACTCATACTTGTCAACCTCCTCACCAACGGGTAATTTATCCCCCACGCTCAATAGATTATCATTGATAAAAGCCTGGGGATTCTCGCTCAATACTATTGCTCCCAGCTTTAGTTGCTCTGCAACTTTTCTGATACCTTCTTCATTTCCACCTTTTGAAACGATACTTACCTCTTC
>CAYGBH010000423.1:0-3777 GCA_964348055.1 uncultured Pirellulales bacterium | reverse complement strand
CTGCGGACTTGCAAAAGCAAGAACGGGGGCTTCGGTCGAAATGACATATGGTCTTTTCTACAAAGCCTGATCAATTATTAATTAAAAGGGGCTTATACCGATTGATCCGGTATAGGCCCCGAATTGCCTGCACTTGCGCAACTGCAGGTACAAGTTATACAAATCCATCCCGATGCATTGGGGTCGTCTGTCATTACGGCCACAGTTGCTCCTCAAGCCACGCCTCCACCAAAACAGCGTAGTCCTTTAAGTTAATCTTCCTGGACTTTACCGGCTCGGCATCATAAAACTCAGCCAGCGGTGGCACCGGAACATACAACTCGCCATCCCCAGGGCTCTCGTCAGCGAGGTACGCTACCTCGGCAGCCGACAGAGCACGGCTATAGACGCGTACATCGTCGATTAGGCCATCAAACAGGTCTCTGATATCTGTTGGGCTTCGGCGTTCAGCTCCAATCGAACTCTCGTCGCTGTGAGGCCCGTGCAGACCGAATGGTTCTGTGCCCATAGACACGCCGTCTACAAAAAGTTCGATTTTGTCGTTGTCGCTCCTTACCCCGGCAAAATGGGTCCACACCCCTGCGGTAGCAGGGCTGGTAACGGTTATGTTTGCATTGCCATCCCCGTGCTGCCACTGCCAGTTTCCGTCGTTAAGACGACACCTTATTCTTCCATAACTGCCGGTTTCATCCGTGAACCACATCGTATGCTCGTCTGGATTGTCATCTACAACGTTGGGTTTGGCCCACATAGCAATAGTAAGTTGAGGCACACCTTGTATTTGACTGAAACCGTTGACTGTTACACCTTGAGTAGTCCCGTCGAGGCTAATCGCCTGGCCGGTCTGGCCGACCACATACAATGGACTGCCGAACGGGATACTCTGGATGGCGTTACCGGAGACGTCGCTCGGCTCACCGTCAAAGGGCCAGTAGCCGATAAGGCCGGCAGGACCGGGAGCTGTCGTCGCAAGACTGTAATCACTAAGGAGCCAGTCACCCGCCATTAGCTCAAGGTCTAAATAGTCGACTACGCAATCGTTGTTGATATCGCCTTGTGGTTTTCTAAGCGAAGGCATACATCTGGAAGGATACAGCCGAATATCGTCAAAAAGCATCTTACCTGAACCGCCGGGCGCCGTAGCGGTCTCGTCACCTAAGCCAATACTCAGCTTCGTGACATTCTGCATGTTAATGCCGAACAACGCAAGGTCGATATTCCACTGCTGCCACGATGCTTGCCTTATGTCAGCCGCATCACCGTCATATACCACCTTGGAGCCGTTGACTTTGACATACATCTGCTCAGCAGCATTGTTCGGATCGCCATGGAACCACAGTGACAACGCTCTAACACCATGCTTCGTCCAATCCTGCGCCGGGCTCAGCGTCAGCTCTGCCTCTGAATACCTTGCCGTGCCGGAGTTGTCGTAGAACAGCGGCATCGACTGCTTATCACTGTGAACGATACTTTGCTCGGCAAAAGGAGGCATATCATAACCGACGAGAGAGCCGTTTGTCGGGATATCGTATCCGTCTATCCACGTGAAAAATATCCTGTTACTCTCGGGTTCTTCGGGGTTAAGGTCATTGTAGCTCTCAATATCGTCCACGATAAGGAACTCGCGCGTCGTAAAGTTCCAGAGGTCGCCTTCCCACGCTGCGGGGGTCTCGGCCTCATTAGCCTCATTAATCTTCCAGTAGTAAGTCTTACCTAAATCGAGGTCTAAGGGACCATGGCTGGCCTCAGTCACGCTAATAACAGGGGCATTACCGTCTATCACAGCCTGCTCGTCGGTGCTGACGTATACATCGTGCGTGGCTGCCTCTCTTCCCGCTCTCCAGCTAAGGACCACGTCCGGGTCCACATTTGTTGTGTCCGAACCCGGGCTGGGCTCTCTTGCCTGGACAGGTATGTAGAAGAAGCGAACCTCACTGAGACCATATTGGTTCAGGATGCCCCCCCAATTGCTGTTAGCCGTGAGCCTGATATACTTTGCTGCGGCGCCGCCAAAATCAATAGTGGTGTTGTGTGCGTAGTCGGGTACACCAGGGGCCAGGGCAAACTCTGCAGGAGTACCCAATGGTGTATAATCGGTGCCATTGACCGAATACTCAATGGAAACATCCTTGAACCCTAAACCGAGCACCGGCTCCATATATTCATTATAGTTCCATACCCACATCTCGTGGAGTTTGTAAACGTTGTCGAATTCATATTCGATCCAACTCGGCTGCGGCCCTGTAGCATCGCTCAGCCACATATTATTGTCACCATCTTTGCCGTGCAATAAACCACTGTCATCCAGTCCTGAGCCGTTGACGGTATTTTCAGGCCCTCTGTCTGCGCCGCTGCTGGAAGCTGTGGCAATTATGTTCTGAATGGGATAAGCAATGGGCTCGGTCGTAAAATTCCAGACATCACCTTCGTACACCGTATAGTCTGGTGGGCCGTTGACCTCATCGACGCGCCAGTAGTATGTCGTGTCGAACTCAAGACGTCCAGGATCATAGCTGCTGTCACTCTGGGTGATGCCGCCAATGCCGTCGTTGACGTCGTTGAAGTTCTCACTGAGGTAAACTTTATGCCCATTGATTGCGGGCACATATTCTCCCGGCGTCCAGCTTAGGACCGTATCTCGCGGCACATCTGTTGCCTGATCAGCCGGCTTCGGGTCAGAGCTTTGGCCCGGCCCGCCGGTCTCCCCGAGCATATAACGAACGGCGTTGAGGAACAACTTCTCGCCCTCGGCGTTGAAGTTGTAGAAACCATCGGGAACACCGCCGCCGGCGAACCACATCCGCGGACCACCAGTATACAGGCCTGCCCCAGCGTAGAATTCCACTCCCGGCTCCCACTCGGCGATCCAGACCGCGCCGGTGTCTGCTCGCGTGCCGATTACCGTGCCATTACCGGCATCTGTGACCGCACCAACGTCCGCATCACCCGAGGCCAGAATGTTGACCTGTTTGCTCGCATCGAGCGTCACGCCGGCGAAAACAGGATGGCTAGGAAGCACCGCCAACATGTTCGCCGTAGTGCTGGAGGTACTGGTGGAGTTGAGCCAATTCCAATCATTGCTCCTCACGAGATGCGCAATCTGCAGGATGAGCGGCGCCGTGATGGAGCTCCACTGGGTCGGCTCGTCACCGTCATCGTAGCCACCGCTGCTTACGTCACGACTTACGATAATAAGGTCGGCCGCATTGAGCTCGGCTATTTTTGCAGCATCAAGAGTCCGCCAGTACCGGTAATCCGCGTCCCCCGAACCCCCTTCCCCCCTGTAATCGACGTCGTAGCCCTCAGCCCTAAGCAGGTCCACCCAGCCCTGGTCGGCCGTGGCACCACCGGAAGGATTCTTGTTGTCCGAGACCCAGATGATTGTCAAGGCGTAGGCCGACGAGCTTAGACCAAAGGTCAATACCAAAACTAAGAATAACAATTTTCTACACACAATAGTCCTCCTTACAAAAACTAAGTATGGGATGTTAACTGAAATGTAAAATATCTTAACTTTTAAAAAGAAAATTCTTATTTAAAATCCAGCACCTCGCTCACTAAGCTACCTAAAAAAGACCATAGCAATACCCACCTACGCGGGCACAAGTTTCACCTCCTGAGAAGCCAAAACCCACCGATACCCTGCTATGGAGGCACAAACTTCACCCGCATTATTTATACCAGATTAGCAACCTTCCCGTCAAGGAAAATCTCCGAACGAAATTATGCAGTCTTTCTTTATAGCATTAAATTTCATTGCAAAATCAGCTAATTACG
>CAYGBH010000422.1:0-3792 GCA_964348055.1 uncultured Pirellulales bacterium | reverse complement strand
AAAGCGTTACGTACGATATGAAACCCGACCGCAACGACCCGACCGCTGTCGGAACGAGCGAAATGGCCGATGCTATTATTGAAAAAATGAAGTGATACTCGATTCTCGATACTGGGTACTCGATATCGAGTGTATGCTATTAGGCTATCGAGTAGGTAGTGTGTTGTAGAATATTATGAATAAGGAATGCTTATGAAAAAAATCTTGATATATTCAATCTTAGCATTTGTGCTCTGCGCAGCGTTCACAGTGCCGGATATTATAAGCCAGATAATTTATGGAATTATAGGCGGAATAGCCTGCTCTTTTGTACTTTTTTTGACATTTAAATGGAGACCAGTTAAAAAAGCGGAAAAAGGACTTCAGCACCTAATTGCGAGCTTGATTACATACGGGATAATTGTGACATTCCATCTGATTCTTATCATAGTGGTCGTTAGCTCAAGACAAGCACTATAACATCGGGCAGCAAGGTACTCCGCTGAAGCGTCGCCGCCGAGCGTGTCAATCTACAGCTCCACGCTTTCGTGGGGATGGCGACTTTGATGCAGTCAGATGAGGATTTTGTAGTTGAATCAGGAAAGCTATCGCAAATTGATTTCGGGTCAAAAGGTAGGCCTTGGTGCAGCGCTATTGCGTTTGCTTTTGGGTGTCGCTGCTGGTGGTTACTCGATTGCTGTTCGGCTGCGCAATTTCTCATACTCCAAAGGGTGGTTAAAAACACATCGTGCAAATGCGCCGGTAATAAGCATCGGTAATATAACAACCGGTGGTACAGGTAAAACACCGCTTGTAATCTGGATATGTAGATTCCTGCAAAACAAAAATGTTTCCTGTATTATTCTTACCAGAGGTTACAAAGCACAAGGGACGAGCGACGAGGGACGAGCGACGAGGGATGAGCCGGCGATTCTTATTGAAAGCTGCCCGGAGGCTAAAGTAATTGTAAATCCGGACCGCGTTGCAGGTGCGGCCGAAGCGGTGAACAAATTCGATGCAAAGACACTGGTTATGGACGACGGATTTCAACATCGCCGATTGGGCAGAGACCTGGACATCGTAACAATCGATGCAACGCGACCTTTCGGCTACGGGAAGATGCTGCCGGCAGGACTGCTGCGAGAACCTCTGGCCTCACTGAAGCGAGCTAATGCTGTTGTTATTACCCGGTGCGACCAAACCACTGAGGCCAAATTGACCCAAATCGAGGAAAAACTGCAAAAGGTCAATCCCAATATGATAATTGCAAGGTCGATACACGCTGCTGTTTACGCAAAACATCCAGAGCCTTCCGTCATTCCCGCAAAAGTGGGAATCCAGAAAAAAAGCGAAACAATGGATTCCTGTCTGCGCAGGAATGACAGCATTAAACAGCTAAAGGACAAAAAGATATTTGCGTTCTGCGGCATAGGCAATCCGGAGGCCTTCCTAAACACAATCAAGGCCCTGGGCCCTGAACTGGTCGGCTCTAAAGTCTATAACGACCATCATCACTACACCGACGACTGTTTAGCTGATATTTGCAAACAAGCGGCGAATCTCAAGGCCGATTTGATACTGACAACACAGAAAGACTGGACCAAAATCACCCCCTTGCTGCCGGCGAAAAAAGATATACCAATTGCATATCTGGCAATCGAGATAAAGTTCCTGGCCGGGCAGGACAAATTAACAGGCTTGATTGAAAATACATTAGCGAGTAAAATCCCCCAAGAATAAGCGATAATCGACAATTGACTTTGGCTCTTGAGTTCTTTTGCACTTGTGCTGTTATGTACGAAAAGCTGCTGAAAACGGTAACGAATCTCGGCTCACCGAAAGTTCTGGTCGTCGGCGACTTTATGCTCGATGTCTATACGTATGGTGATGCGCTGCGAATCAGCCCTGAGGCACCCGTGCCGGTATTGAAAGTTACTAAAACCGAGTACCGTTGCGGTGGAGCAGGCTCCGTAGCTGCTGATATTGCCGCTTTAGGGGCGGTACCTTTGTGTCTGGGTATTATTGGAGACGACAGCAACAGCAAAATCCTCAAAAAAGAGCTGACAGAAATCGGCGCCGACACCACCGGCCTGCTTGAAGTACCGGGCCGCCCTACCATCAGCAAACAAAGATTAATAGGTCTGGCGCAACATCGTCATCGGCAGCAATTGATAAGAATGGACCAGGAATCTACAGAGCCGCTTTCCGACGATCTGAATGAGGTGATTGGCCGGGCTTACAAAGACAAACTGGCACAAGCTGATATCGTTTGCCTGCAGGATTATGATAAGGGCCTGCTTAGTCCCTCGCTTTGCAAGCAAATGATACAATCGGCAACGCAGGCAGGCAAAAAAGTCCTTATCGACCCTTCACCGACGAGCGACTATTCGAAATACCTCGGTGCCACTGTAATCACACCAAACCGCGAAGAGACTTCCAAAGCGGTCGGTTTTGAGATAAATGACCCGGAGACGGCGGCCAAAGCAGCAGAACACTTTATAAGGGAATTAAATCTTGAGGCTGTGGTAATTACCTTAGACAGAGAAGGCGCATATCTCAAAACGGAAAAAATCAGTGACATCATAGCTACAAAACCGCGCAGCGTTTACGATGTCACCGGAGCGGGTGATATGGTTCTGGCGACCCTGGCAATAACACTGGCTGCCGGTTGCGATTATAAGACCGCTGTTCAGTTGTCCAACATAACCGCCGGCATTGAAGTGGAAAAGTTCGGCGCTGAACCGGTAACAATTGAAGAAATTATCAACGAAATCACCGACAAAGTGCATTCTGTTGACTCCCTGTTAGACCAACTCACGTGGCACCGCCAGCAAAATAAGACTATAGTTTTTACAAATGGCTGCTTTGATGTGGTTCATAGAGGGCATATCGAATTTCTGAAATTCTGCAAGCTGCAGGGTGATATAGTTGTTGTTGGACTGAACTCGGACAATTCGGTAAAGACCATTAAAGGCCCCGCCCGGCCAATAAATAATCAGTATGACAGGGCTGTCGTCCTGGCTGCATTGGAAATGGTCGATTACGTCACGCTCTTCGATGAGCCGGACCCGCTGGAATTAATTAAAAAAGTAAAGCCGGACATATTAGTAAAGGGCGAAGACTGGGCGCAGAAAGGCGTCGTCGGCCGCGAATTTGTCGAATCCTACAATGGCAAAGTCGTCCTTGCGCCGATTGTTGAGGGCAAAAGCTCAAGTGCAACAATCGAAAAAATGAAGTCATTGGAAACAGAATCCCAATGGATGAGATGAGCGTTCTTTCTGTCATTGCGAGTGGAACGAAGCAATCTAAAACGCAGCGAATGAGATTGCCGCGGCCTGCTTCGCAGGCCTTGCAATGACACCGATATAGGGTAAAAATCCCGATGAACGAGGACACAAAAAAACAGATTATAGAGGCCATAGAAACGCACAAAAAGATGCTTGCCGGAATCCAGGAAAGTGACATTGAAACAATCGCCGCCGCTGCTGAAGCAATAACAAGAGCATTAAAGCAGAACGGCACAATTTATCTTTGTGGTAACGGAGGCTCTGCAGCAGACGCTCAACATATAGCCGGCGAGTTAGTGGGCAGATTCAGCAGGGAGCGAAAGGCTCTGGCCGCGGTAGCACTTTCGACCGACACCTCCGTACTGACATCCATTGCCAACGATTACGCTTACGAGAACGTTTTTGCCCGGCAGGTGGAGGCCTTAGTAAAAGAAGGTGATATCTTGTGGGCTTTCTCGACCAGCGGCACGTCACCAAGTATTATCGCAGCGGCGCAATTAGCTAAAGAAAAAGGCGCTTGTGTACT
>CAYGBH010000421.1:0-3827 GCA_964348055.1 uncultured Pirellulales bacterium | reverse complement strand
CTCAGGGAGGATATAACCTTACCGCCGACGGTGAGAAGATGTTCCTCAACGCGATTAGTTATATGGTGTCAGCCGGACCGTAGAGCTGCTCGATGGAAGTAATGACTAAGAATGGAAGGTTAGGGCAACTGCGGTTGCCGAGTCGCAAGATTCCGGTTCTAAGGTCGTAAGATGGGCCCACGCCTGGGTTTCTGGGGGCGTGGGCCCTGTATTCCTAATAAGAGCTGGGGTCTGCCGGGCCGTAAGAACATTTGATTTTAAGGACTATGCTGGTTTGGCCGGTCAGTGGCTTGATGAGTAACTGTAGCCAAGGCACAGTTATTTTAGTTCTTTTTGCAAAGAGGACTATTATGTGTAGGAAATCGATCTGTTTAACTTCTTTTGTTTTAGTGCTTGGTTTGGTTCTGACGAGCGCAGCCAAGGCGGACCTCGTCGGCTGGTGGAGGTTTGAAGAGGGTTCCGGCGGCACCACAAACGACAGTTCCGGCAATGGCCACCATGGAACGCTGCTCGGAACCCCGGAATGGGTGCTCAGCCTGGAAGGCTTCGGTGGCGCACTTGCATTCAACCCGGACAGGTGCATGGGAGTTGACTGTGGAATCTTCGACCCTACAGATGGGACGGGGCAATTTACTCTTGCTCTCTGGGCGTTCTGGGACGGAACGGGAACTTTTCAGCATTTTCTTACCAAGTCGAACGGCTGGGGCGCAGATACTATGATGTTTCAGGTCGAGTTGTGGGGAGCCCGTGAGGAGGAGCCTTATACTGACAGGGTGGGTCTTACGTATCATGGCAATGTCTCGTCTTACACCAGCGCTGCCGGATCGACTCCTTTCTCCGTTATGCCTAAAAACGAATGGGTTCACCTTGCTTTTACGTTTGACGGAAGCAATGCCACAGTCTATGTTAACGGCGTCGATGAGGTGGGCCCAAGACCATTCTCAATAGGTCCGAACGTTAATGCCCCGGTCCTTATAGGGATGAATTTTAAGTTGGAGAGGACTTTCCACGGATCACTCGACGAAATCTACATCTATAGTCGGCCGCTAGCAGGCAAAGAGATTAACCAGGTCATGACAGGTGTAGGTATTTCTCCCGCCTTGGCCTTTGATCCTTACCCTCCTGATGGCGCCACAGATGTGCCGCAGGAAGTGGCCCTGACGTGGAGACCAGGTGCGTATGTGGAAGGATTATCACCCAAGCGTAGGCTTTTCTTCAGCGAGAACTTTGACGACGTAAATGATGGTATCGGCGGAATCGAGCAGGATGTTGAACGTTATCCTATCGATGGAAGCCTTAGCTTGAATTTGGATAAGACCTATTACTGGCGGGTTGATGAGGCCAACAGCACCACCGGCTGGGACGTGGGAGCCCTCTGGCAATTTACAGTAGCTGATTATCTTATTGTGGACGATTTTGAAGCTTACAAGGACTCTCCGGCCGAGGAGCAGATATTCAGTACGTGGATAGACGGATGGGAGGTCCCGACAAACGGCGCTCTTGTAGGTCATGATGCAGATATTCTTCAGGGAGAGCATTATGTTGAGACTGAGATTATCCACGGCGGCAAACAATCGATGCCATATTATTATAATAACACTGGTATAGCGAGCAATTCAGAAGCCCACCATGTCTTTAGTCCCGCGCAGGATTGGACCAGAGAAGGCGTTGGAGTACTATCGCTGTGGTTCAGGGGCTATCCGGCATATGTCGGCAGCTTTGTAGAGACATCGGCTGGGTCCTACACGATGACCGCCTCGGGCGCAGATATCTGGAGCAGCGCCGATGAATTCCACTTCACCTTCAAGGCGCTCTCCAGCGCCGGGGCGATTATAGCCAAAGTCGAGAGCTTGGAGAACACAGACCCATGGGCAAAGGCTGGCGTGATGATTCGTGATACGCTCGATGCGGGCTCGAGATACGCCGCGGTGCTGGTTACCCCTGAAAACGGGGTCCGGTTCCAGTATCGTAAGACCCCCGGCGATAGCACAGATAGGTATTTCGCCGAGGGCATTACCGCTCCTCAGTGGGTGAAATTAGAGCGTACCACAGGTGGACTTGTCAGGGCCTTTTATTCGGCGGACGGCAGCACGTGGACGCTGTTGAATATGGCGGTAGTGAGCATGGATATGCCTGTGTACATAGGCTTGGCGGTGACCAGCCACAACCCGGATCTGACATGTGAGGCCAAATTCTCCAACGTCAGCTTCCCCAACACCAGTGTTGGCCCGGAGTGGACCGACCAGGACGTCGGCATGCTCAGCAACGACACTCAGCCGATGTATGTGGTTCTCAACGGCAGCGCGGTGGTTTATCACGAAGATACCAGTGCAACGCAGATTGATACCTGGACGCAATGGAATATCGGCCTGCAAAGCTTTGCAGACCAGGGCGTGGACCTTACTAATGTCAATACCATTGGTATTGGTTTTGGTGACAGGAATAATCCACAGGCAGGTGGTTCAGGAATGATGTACTTTGACGATATTCGGCTGTATCGGTCGGCTCCTGAGCCACAAGCCAATTAAAGTTGCAGTATATTGGACTTTTGAAGGAGGACTATCATGTACAGGAGATTGATTTTTTTAACTTCCTTCATTTTGGTGTTGGGTCTTGTTAGTAACACCTCAGCTCAGCCGGCTGATGGGCAGATCCATGAGGCGTCGGTTGCACCGGTCATCGATGGCGAGGTGGATGGAATCTGGTACGGGGCGTTGGCGCAGCCTATCGACCAGCTTATTGAAGGTAGCGCCGACTCCATCGAGAATGAATTGGATTTTTCAGCATGCTGGAAAGCACTGTGGGATTCGACAAGAATTTACTTTCTGGTGGATGTCAATGACGCTGATCTTAAATTTGACTCTCTTGGTGGAAGAACTGAGTGGCCCAACATGCACCATGACGATACTGTCGAGGTTTACATAGATGCCGACAATAGCAAAGAAAACACCTATGGAACTTACGATTTTCAGTACGGCTTCCGTTGGAACGACCCTGATACTATCGGTACCGGCGCCAACTCGAATACCGACATTACGGGTGTCGAATTCGTGATTGTAGAAAAGGCGGACCCGCCCGGTTATATCTGTGAGATATCGATTCCATGGTCGACTTTGCACACTACCCCGGGGTTGGGCGACTTTATCGGCGTCAATGTTGGGGTCAATGACGACGACGATGGCGGTGACCGGGATTGTCAGGTAACGTGGTTGGTAACATCAGGCGACCAATGGCAGGATCCAAGTTTATTTCCGACGATGGAGCTTGTCGCTGGTTTTCCGCGTGAAAAGAGCAGTAGTCCTTATCCACGTGATGGCGCCACAGATGTGCCGCAGGAAGTGACCCTGACATGGAGACCAGGTGAGTATGTGGAAGGATTGTCACCCAAGCACAGGCTTTTCTTCAGCGAGAACTTTGACGATGTCAACGATGGTATCGGTGGAATCGAGCAGGATGTTGCACGCTATCCTGTCGACGGAAGCCTTAAATTCGATTTGGGTAAGACCTGCTATTGGCGGGTTGATGAGGCCAACGGCACTACCGGCTGGGACGTCGGAGCCCTCTGGCGATTTACAGTAGCCGATCATCTTGTTGTGGACAATTTTGAAGGTTACAAGGACGGTCCAGCCGCCGACCAGATATTCAATACATGGATAGACGGATGGGAGGTCCCGACAAACGGCGCTCTTGTAGGTCATGACGCAGATATTCTTCAGGGAGAGCATTATGTTGAGACAACGATTATCCACGGCGGCAAACAGTCGATGCCATATTCTTATGACAACTCCGGCACGGCAAATTATTCAGAAGCCCAGCGCTCGTTTAGT
>CAYGBH010000420.1:0-3831 GCA_964348055.1 uncultured Pirellulales bacterium | reverse complement strand
TCACTCGCAAATCTCTACAACCGATTTACAACTATACAACCCCTTATCTCGAAATTTGAAAAAATATCCGCTTCATAAGCTCTTTAACAATAGTACCTTACAAAAATCGCCAGAAATGCGCACGGATTCAATGGCCATCTTCATGTTCCTTACACTTAAATCACTTCTGACCGCGCGCTCCATGTAAGTCAGACGTTGAATATACGTTTGAACATGTGTGAAACTCCGTGACATCCATGGCAGGCTTTTTGGAATCTCTTTGCGTTTTTCTCATGACATTTTCGTGACATCTCCAATCTGCCAGGAGATTAAAATAAGCTGAGCTAAGATATACCAATTTTGGTGCCGTATTTTGAAGAGAATGCGGCTACGTAAAGATTTTAAGGCAGGTGATTGTGACAAGTGATAGGACGCAGCTGTGAAATCTGGCTTTTCACTGTGACTGCGAATAGTATTCGTCACAGTGGTTTTCTTTCTTCTGGAGATTTGGAGGACAAGACAGTAGAATTCATTGAGCATCATGATGAGTACCTAGCCAGGCCTTATACGTGGACTCTTATCTCCAAGGACCCAACTACGTACAGGAAGGTCGGGTAGTCATGGAATTGATGAAATCCAGTACTAGTCCCATGCGTACTCGTGGTCGGAACAAGCTGGTTCTTTTGTTTCTGATCGCAGTGGTACTTCCCAGCTCAGTTCTGATTGTGCTTACTTGGCACATAATTGGTCAGGAGCAGGAACTGCACCAAAAACGACTGGCGGATGGGCGCCGTCGTATGACAAGAGAAATAGCCCAGAAGCTGCTCGTTCGCCTTGAAGAGATCAAGCTACATGAGGTCAGCGCTGCGGCGAGTAGGGCAAAATCTCTGAATACATTCGAGTATACCAGTCGCGAGGTCATTCTGATCGGTCTGGTGGATAAAGAGCGATTGTCGCTGCCGTGGGAAGCGAATCAGACTGATGATAAACTCAACCACATCCCGAGCGACACTGCACTGGTCGAGAAGATTCGTCGTGCCCAGGACGAGGAATTTGTACGAGGGCGACTGGCGCAGGCTAACGCCTTGTATCTCGAATGCATCGAGGAGGCACGACAACCTGCACAACAGGCCTATGTGCGTCTTCTGCGAGCCCGGGTCCTAGCAAAATTGAATGAAGCCGATGAGAGCCTAGCAGAATACCGCAAGATTTTGGCGGTCAGTTCAGAAGTAACTGACGAACATGGCGTTCCCCTCTTTCTGTACGCTGCTGGCCCCCTGCTCGAAAGAGGCGATTCGTACGAAGAGGTCATGCAACTGCTCCAGAGTGAACTAAATGCCCGGCGTTGGCTATCACCTGTCGAATCCTATATAGTACGGGATTTGGTAAACGTGCTCATCGAGTCGGGCTCTGAGCTTGGCATCCGGCAGCAGGTGGTTGAGGATTGTCAACAGATAATCCTGGCATACATTCGCCGGCAGGAAAAGGCTCTCACCCTTCAGAAAGACTTTCCAAAGTTGGCACTTATTGCCCAGTGGAAGGGCCCAGAGCGGGAGCCTGAGTCTACTTGGATCCCTTATGGCGAAGAGTGCTGGTTGGTCAGTCTGGCTCCGGCCCTAATAAGAAGGCAGCGGCTGGCTATCGTGGTGCAAAGTAAGACTATTCTTGATTCAATCACTGCGAACACTCCTGATTTAGAAATGATTCTTCCAAATGTCCGGTTCACTACCGACTCAGGCCTTGATGGAATATCTCTGGGACTGAGTTTTCCCGGCCTAAAACTTGCCTATGCGGCGGACGGTGAGGCCCCACCGTTAAGTGAGTGGGGCCTTCAGCGTTCTTTTTACCTGATCGCTCTGTTCTTAGTCCTGTGCGTGACCCTTTTTGGAGCATATTTCCTGTGGAGAGATGTGGGTCGCGAACTGCAGATGGCCGAAATGCGCTCTCAATTCATCGCCAGCGTTTCACACGAACTTAAAACGCCGCTGACAGCTATTCGAATCTTTGCCGAAAGCTTGCGTCTGGGTCGTCCCGAGGATTCACAAGCTAAGGCAGAGTATATTGATACAATTGTCAACGAAAGTCACCGCCTAACGCGACTATTGAACAATGTCCTTGACTTCTCCAAGATCGAGAAGGGTAAAAGAACGTATCGCAAGGAACAGGCTTGCCTGAGCGAAATCGCTCAGGCGGCTGCCCAGGCAACACAGTACCCTCTCACTCAACAGGGCTTCCATCTCAACGTCCACATAGAAGACGACTTTCCGGATATTCAGGTGGACCGGGACGCCATCGAGCAAGCCATATTGAATCTACTCTCAAATGCTATGAAGTATTCGGGCGAGTCCCGCCAGATCGAACTGCGAGTGCGGAAAAGTGCCGGTCACGCCGTAATCGAAGTAAGCGATCGAGGCATTGGGATCGAACCGGCGCAGCAGAAGCACATTTTCGAAAAATTTTACCGAGTTCCAAGCAAGGAAAACGCACGTATTCCCGGCACGGGTTTGGGGTTGGCACTGGTTTTCCACATCGTGCAGGCCCACGGTGGACACGTCAAGGTTCGGAGTCTTCTTGGTAAAGGAAGTACCTTTTCTATTCACCTGCCTTTGGAGAATGAACGATGAGCCGAATTCTCATCATTGAAGATGACCGCGCGATACTACGCGGACTCAAAGATAACCTTGAGTATGAGTCGTATGAAGTGCTTACCGCAACAGAAGGTGAACAGGGTTACCGCTTGATCCAAGAGCACGATCCCGATTTGATTATCCTGGATTTGATGATACCCAAGATGGATGGATACGAGCTTTGCCGCAAGGTTCGCGGTGAGGGAACTGCCACGCCCATTCTGATGTTGACGGCCAGAAGTGAAGAGGTAGATCGTGTACAGGGACTGGACCTCGGGGCCGATGATTATGTCACCAAGCCGTTCTCAGTGCCTGAGCTGTTAGCTCGAATTCGCGCCATTCTGCGCCGCGCGCAGCCCTCAGCGGATCTTCCAGATCATCTGCGCTTTGAGGATGTGTTTGTAGACTTCAAGCGCTTCCAGGCCGAGAAATCGGGGCAGACTTTGAAGCTATCACGTAAGGAATTTGGTGTCCTGCGTCTGTTGGCCGCCCGTATTGGTCAGGTGGTCACTCGCAATGAGATGCTCGACGAGGTATGGGGCCACGAGTGCTATCCTACCACGCGTACGGTTGACAACCATATCGCGTCACTCCGTGCCAAACTCGAGGATGACCCTTCAAAACCGTGTCACCTGATTACGGTTCATGGCGTGGGCTATAAACTGGTACGCGAAACCTGACATTTTCGTGACAAAGAGCAGACACTTTCATGAAAAATATTTTGCAAAGAATTTACATTTTCCAGACAATTCCGTGACAAACGAGAGAACCTAAAATGCGATGATTGAAGGAAAACACGTAACCGTATTTTTTTTTAGAAAGGAGATTAGTCATGAACAGATCATCAATCATCGCAGCGCTCTTTGCTCTTGTTTTCTTAGCCGGGCAAAATGCCCTGGCACAGAGCGGCTACGAACTCTTCCAAAAGGGGCTAGTCCAAGAGCGCGTCAAAGGAGACCTCGATAAGGCTATCCGGCTGTACGAGCAGATCGTCAAGGACTTCACAGATGATAATGCCCTGGCAGCGAAGGCCCTGATACAAATGGGCCGGTGCTACGAGAAGTTGGGCCGGGCCGAGGCACAGAAAGCATACCAGCGCGTAATTGAAGAATATCCTGGGCAAAAGCAAGAAGTTGCAATAGCTAAAGAGAGGATTGCTAAACTTTCCAAAGCGCTAGAAGAAGTTGCTTATAAACCCACCTTCAGAAAGATTTGGATTCCTACA
>CAYGBH010000419.1:0-3834 GCA_964348055.1 uncultured Pirellulales bacterium | reverse complement strand
ACCGACGCCGCCGAGAAAAAGTAGAACCTTTTCCTGTAACACAGCAACCAACCGGCCTGAGCAAAGTAGAGCGATTTATCGAGACTTTACCAGCGAAGCACTTCTTGACACAATGCGACATTATGGCTTCTTGAGTCATTTGCACAGGTTGTCGATGCCTTCTCGTCTGCAGATCTCGGATATGGCTGTTTCACCTTCTAATCCTCACGGAACGATTCGGATTTTTTTCTCCGCAGAGAACTGGCGATGTGTGGCTTTTTTGATTTGCCTTATGACATCCTTTGACTTCGCCATTTTTCAATTCCCTTCTTGGGGTAAAAGCCACGATTATGAAATTGAAATCCACAATTTCAAGCAGTTTCTTACCCTAAGGAAACTGCTTGCAGGTCTGCTCTAACCTAAAGCATTAATCTGTGCCGTTTTTATTGGCTACAAACAGTACTCCAGAATCTCATTTTGATATTCCTCCTTTTGAGTAACCCCTATTCGAAACAGTAACCATAGGATATAATGTTTAAAAACCCTAATGAGAACCCTGGACGCATAAATGTTCAAACAGGACGGATATGAAGAAACAGTATTTATTTATTGCATCTCGGTCTTGTGAGCCAACATCGGGCCACATCGATCGCCCCGAGCCAAAATCCGATCTTTATCCTAAAGAGGACCCATCATGAAGACTACTTCTGTCCTTTTTTGCGTAGTCGCCGCTCTCGGTGTCTCCCAGGTCTGCGCCGCCCAAAAAGACTCGCCGTCTGCTTCTATGGACAATCCTGCTCTTGAAGTGTATGGAGACAGAGAACACAACCTCAACATGATTTATCCAGCTGGCGCTTTCCGGGAAAATGGGGGGCCGATTATCGATATCACAAGATCACCCTACCACGCCAAAGGCTCGGGCGACCCCGACGATGCCGACCATAACGCCAAAGTTTTTATCGCCGTATATGACTTCATCATGGAGCAGTTGGACAAATATGGCGATATGCAGCGAGAGGTCACCCAGCCTTCCTCCACTGCGTGCTCATACATCATCTATATACCGGATGGAGTTTACTATGTAAACGACACGCTTATATATTCCGGCCCAGTGCGCAGAGTGGCTGGCGTTCAGCGCGAATATTGTATCTGGCTGCGGTTCATTGGGCAAAGCCGCCAGAAAACGGTCGTCAGGCTCGCCGACAATTCTCCGGGCTTTGATGACAAGGAAAATCCCAAACCAATATTCTCCTTTGGCAAAAAACACGATGTCAATCCGATGAAGGCCAACAATGCCATCAAGAACCTTACAATCGACGCCGGCAAGGGGAATCCGGGGGCGATAGGAATACGCTGGACCTCAGCAAATAATGGCGAGGCCAACGAACTGCTGATTTGCTCCGGCGACGGACAAGGTTTTGTCGGATATGACTTTGCCATGGGAGGGCCGTGTGGATATTTCCGCGATATTGTTGTTGAGGGTTTCGATTGTGGCATTCGTATTGGCACGCACAAGAGGTATTTTTACAATCCCACCCTCGAATATATTACGCTGAAAAACCAGAAAGAGGCAGGCATCTTATGCGAGGCGGGCTCCGGGACGTTGAGAAAGATCAAGAGCGAGAACTCCGTGCCCGCCATCAAGATAACGGACTGCTACACTCACGCCGTAGTCCTCGACAGCAATTTCGCCGGCGGAAGCCCTTCGAATGCTGCGATCGATATCGTTAACGATGGGTATGGTATTGGCCATGTGTTCGTCCGAAATGTCGTGGTTTCCGGATATGGCAGCGGCGTCAGAAAGGACGGCGCCCTGATGCAGCCAGCAAGCGTGACCGAGTATGTGTCCGACCCGATAAAGAAGTTTTCCCCTGACATGCCCGTCACTTCGATGAATCTGCCCATTGAAGAGGTCCCATTTGTTCCCTGGGAGCAGGACTTGTCAAAGTGGACCACCGCGGGAGTCGGCGACGGGAGAACGGACGATGCCGAGGCGATTCAACAGGCCATGAACGACACGACCAGATCCGTGTTTTATTTTCCCAAGCGGAACTATAGAATCAGAGGAACGGTCAATATTCCTGCTCACATCAAAGTCGTTGATTTCATGTTCAGTAGAATTTCCGGCTCTACACCATTTCGCGTGAGCGAAGATTCTTCTGATCCGATTCACTTTCGTGATCTTTGTAAATCAGGCAGTCGGCCGCGTGTCTTCATTGAACAGGACTGCATGAGAACGGTTTATACGGAGTTGGTTCCCGGGCGGTTTGGAAATCCTGGAAACAATCCCGGCGCCAAGGCTTTCCTTTGTTCAACGAACATTTCGCGGGTGGATAAGGACTATGCAATCAGGGGCGCGAATGTCTTTTGGCGATGGGGCAATGACGAGTATCGCGACCATCTGTTCTCCATCGGAGACAACTGCCGCGTTGTTCTTCTGGGCTACAAAACCGAAGGGGGGGGCGTCGGCTTCGATATAGCGGGGACTTCCAAGGTCGAAATCCTTGGAGGTGTTCACACAAACCATGGAAGGCCGTTATGGTATACGGATGCTTACCCCTATATTCAAACCAACGGCGCCGAAGTCTCAATTATCACGCGTTTCATGCAAAGTAACAAGACGTATGAAATCTATATTCAGGACGATCGAGAATGGATGGCAAAAACATTCTTATCTTCCGACTTCCCGGAGATCGGGACTGACAATGCCGTCGAAAAAATCATGCCGCTATACATAGGGTATCGGGGACAAAAGAAGTAACGCTTCTCGATCAAGAATATAAAGAGACAGTGTGTTCTTTTTAAGCATGAATAAGATTAGCCGCGCCCCGGACTGCCTTATGGTATGCAGACGTCGCAGACCACACCGAAATGCTCCGCAGGCACGGGGCAAAGGGATATCAACGAAGATGCGTTTTAACATCTGATGAGCCTTCGTGAAACTTGACAAATCTTCATGAATATAAATATAATAGCCAAATATAGATAGAACTCAGAAGAATCCTTACTTTGTAATTCTACTTAACATGTGAGGATACTGATGGTAGATGGCCAATTATCAGACTCCACAAGAGCGGCTTTGACCGAGCGAGTTAAGGAGCTTACCTGTCTTTACGGCATTGCTCAAATCGCCGGACAGCCTGGTCTATCACTGGAACAAATTATCCAGCGCATTGTTGAACTTCTTCCTCCTGCCTGGCAATACCCGGAGGCCGCCTCCGCAAGAATAATTCTGGATGGAATTGCCTACACGACCCAAGGCTTTCGTGGGGGCCGTCAGAAGCAGATGGCTAAGATTATTGTGGGGGCTGTGCCAAGAGGCGTTGTTGAGCTGGTTTATGTGGAGGAAAAGCCTGATCTTGATGAGGGTCCATTTCTTAAGGAAGAGCGCAACCTAATTGACGCTGTAGCCAGACAGGTAGCGTTAGTTGTCGAACGAAAACAGGCAGAAGAAGACAAACTGAAGCTACATAATCAGCTTCTGCATGCCGACCGGCTGGCGACAATTGGGATGCTCGCCGCAGGGGTAGCTCATGAACTGAATGAACCACTGGGAAATATTCTCGGATTTGCACAGCTGGCAAAGAAGTGTCCCGGGGTTCCGGCCTCAGCCGAGCAGGATATCGGAAAAATCGAAACCGCTTCTTTGCACGCACGGGACATTATCCAGAAGCTGCTGGTCTTTGCCCGACAGGCACCACCTGAGAAGACCCAGATTAACCTCAATCAGGTGGTGGAAGATGGGCTTTATTTTTTTGAAGCTCGGTGTGCCAAGCAAGGTATAGAACTTGTTCGTTTGCTTTCGTCAAACCTGCCAGAAATCACAGCTGACCCGGCGCAATTGAACCAGCTTCT
>CAYGBH010000418.1:0-3836 GCA_964348055.1 uncultured Pirellulales bacterium | reverse complement strand
ATAGGCAAAATCGGCGGCGTGCCAAAATTTCAGACGAAGCTCATTAACGTCATTTTTATTGTTATCATTGTAACCTCAGTGGTTGTCTCGCTTATCGGCGGCGAGCAGCTGCGTCTATTGATGATTGAGTTAGCGACAGTAACTCTGTCAGTAAAAATAATTTACATGATACATTTGCAGATGCGTGTGAATCACTTCCAATTCTGGATACTTTCATCGCTCGAATGGCGCATTAACGAAGGGATGAGACATATAAAAGAATTAAAAAAGTAGCTTTTCAATTGCTCCTTCCAACGTACTGACAAGCCCCTTTGTCCGGCCAACTGCTCTTAATAAGAGTTGAGAAACCGGCTCTGCTTCCATATCATCTCTCCAAAAAGTTTTTTTCTTGTCGCATTTTTGCTTTGAATTGGCTCTTAATAGTAGAAGCGCTTCGATAGGAGACCCTGCAAGGTGCAATCAGATGCTGAACTGGTAAACGCTACTTTAAACGGCGAAAAGCAGGCTTTTGCCGTGCTTGTGAAACGTTATGAACGGCCGGTGCGTGCTGTCGCGCTGGACGTACTGGGTGATTATCACTTTGCTACGGATATCTCACAGGACGCCTTTGTAAAGGCTTACGAACATTTAGCCGATCTGCGGAAACCTGAAGCTTTTGGCCCCTGGCTAATGAAAATCTCCCGCAGATGCGCACTTGATTCAGTTCGGCGAAGGCCAAAAGAAACTCGGCTGGAGACACAGATCGCCGCGGCGATAGAAAATCCGGATGGCCAGCTTGCTGAAGACAAACAGAGACTTTTAGCCGCCGTTGTAAAGCTGCCCCGGGCGGAAAAGCAGGTCGTAATGCTTCGCTATTTTGGCGACAACAGCGTCAATGACGTCGCCAAGATACTCGGCCGAAGCGTCGGTACCGTAACAAAACAACTTTCGCGAGCACATAAACGGCTGCGAAGTATATTAGAGAGGCCAGAAAAATGACTGCCGAAGAAACAATAGAAGAAAAACTGGAAAAACTGGCTCAGACAATAGGTTGTGATGACTCGCTTGTCGGGAACGTTATGGGCCGCATTGACGCCAAGTCAATCAGCGAATCCCACAGAATCATCAAACTAAAAAAGGATCTCATCATAAAGACAGTTATTACGCATTGTTTTACCAAATTAGTCGCGGCGGTGGTGGTAATTATTGCTGTCGGGATCAGCATATACTATATCACTGGTGGCGCCACAACGCGTGTGTATGGAATAACCGATGTGCCGGAATTATTCAAGAAAGCAAGTGTTATCCACACTCAAGGACGGAAGTATTTTCCAAGGGATAAACTGCCAGACGGTCAAGAGATACCGCCAGTGGAGATGGAGCAGTGGATCGACCTGGAGAACACTCGAGTGCGGTTTACCGCAGTCGGTCTGAGTAGCGGCCTAAATGATGTCAAAATCAGCGTAGGGGAAGCGATTTCAGACGGGGAATACAAGATGCACCTGAGCCACACGGATAAATATGCGATTTTCTTCAAGATAAGTAATTACCAGGGAATGCTGGAGAAACATCACACGTTGAGCCACATGTTCGGGCAGATGTTTGGTGACACTGATCGATTGGGCAATTTCACCAAGATGGGACAGGACGAAATTAACGGAGTTGAGTACGTCGTTTGGGAAGGTCAGGTGATACATTCTGTTACAAAACAAGCGGAGCGGTACAAGTACTGGCTGTCTCCAAGTACGGGGGAGTCGGGACGCGTTGAAGCCTGGGCGAAACCACAGGGGGGGCAATGGCGGTTAGACTACGAGTACTATCTGATCGAGCGCGATGTGGAGATTCCTCAAGGGATTTTCGCGACAGAAGCGCCAGAAGGCTATGCTTTGAAAAATACAAAGGAAACGGCGATACCTCTGGAGCTGGACGATGGCGGCAGTGTCCATTGCGGCAGTCTTACGCTTGATTCCCGGATTAACTTTACCTTAAGCAATGGTAGTGTGATTCTGGGTTGGTGCAGTGTGAACCGTGAGTCAGAAACATCACAAGTGGAATTATTTGAAGATCTCGAATTCGGTGGGGCTTTACCAAAACTGCCGGTAGAAATTTGGGGTCTGAAAGCCGGTAGCTGGACAGGTGATATTACATACGTAGGTCGACATTTAGTCTACACTCAAAAGGGTGAGATGTTCATAGAGTGGAGCCTCTACGTGCCAGAAAGTATGCCGCCCGCGCGCAGCGAAATGCTGGGATATGACGTGCTCTACAGGTTCAACCTCGAAGAAAAACCGAAATGGAGGATAGGTTACACACTGGAGTATGGTATCCGAATCGAGACTGAAGAGGATTTTAACAAGTGGGTTCTCGGCGCGATGGCTGAGCTTAGTGATGATGGGAAAGCCCCAGATGGTATAACCTATGAAAGCGTACTGCAATTAAGCGAGTGGAGCCAGAAAGTTATTGATTGAATAGGACGCAGCCAAACTGCCCAGGCCCTGCAGCCACTGGCCTGCACAAAGCACAAACACAACGCCTGCAGAAATCAGCGCCAATACAGTAAGTGCCTGTAGTGTCCTTACCATCGTGCTCTCCTGACCTCTTTATCCCTTTACTTCACGGGCAAATAGTAGAAGTGTTGTCGACATGCCGCATTAGCGGGACATACCATCTGGGCCGCTCTGGTCTTTTAGGCGAATCGAGCAGTCGTCGCCAAGCTTCATCGCTGAGCCGGTCGCTCATTGGATGCTTAAACTCGTAGTAGCTGAGCACAGGCCCTACGGCTAGGAAGACCTTGCCCTCAGGCATTGGGCAGGCTACGACAATCAAATCTGTCTTGCCTACGGCTTCTTCAACCACCTTTGCCTCTCCCGGATTTGTGTGCACATCGGCCACAAGGATCGTTGTAAGACACTCCCCCCTCACCCCTTTAACTATGGCCGCCAACCTGGAAGGTAGCTGCTTAAAAAACTTGCGGTCTTTGCTTGAGAGAGCATCGTTAGTGAGCTGCTTACCAACAATGTCGAGTATCTGTTCGAGTAGCTCCTCCAGGCGGCTCAGTCGTCGGCGAGATTCCGGCGTCAGCACATTGAGGTCATCCAAACCTTTCGACATCATCCGCGTCAGCGACAACAAGCGCCCCCAGAAAACTGGGATTGGCTCCACATAACCGGGTGGTGGAATCACAAGCACCTTCGCGGGGGGAGGGGGATAGCCCTGCTTGACCTGGAGGATCGTGTCACGGCGCAGTTGTGCCCACGAGGCCAGAGCGGAATTGAGCTGGCGTCTCTGCCAGGCTTGGGTACGCATGAACTCCGGATATCCCTCGGGCAATTCCTGCAGTAAGGCCCGCAGGGAATACAGCAAAGACCAATACAGATTGACGTTCCAATCTGCGTGGCTCAAGGCGTCGAACTGGCCCTTCAACTCGCCGAACTGTAATCCATAGTCCTGGTAGTTTGTATCTCCTTCATCAGTCAGGATATTCAAGGCTTCCCTTGAGCCGAGCAGTGCCATCAGGTCCAGGCCCCGGACATAAGCGCGGCATAATCCGCCCGTACCATCGCTGCCCGCAGTGAAAGGCAGTATCTTACGATCCCCAAGATAGCTACCCACCTGGGGAAAGACCAAGTTCTGGAACATACAAGAATCCGGTACAGAACGCTGGCCCATCAGACGCATTCCCATAGTTTTGTCCAGCGACTCATTGAGCGATTCGTCTGTGGTCGGCCCACCCAACACAGCGCTGCCCGTCCCACCATAGATTTTGGGAGATGGCAGTAAGGCCAGCTTTTTCTTAAGTGCAAACAGGTTGTTTTCATCATCTAAATCGCTCAACACAAAGTTACTTCCAAACACCT